>SKVA01000545.1 GCA_007129695.1 Spirochaetaceae bacterium
GACGTCGCGCTCGTGTACGACATTTTCGGGTTCATCGGGATTCTGGCGATGGCCAGATACTTCACCAAGAGGGCCGGGCAGGCATGAACTGGGTCGCGATCGTCTTCTTTGCGCTCGGTGTCGTCTTTGCTGTGATGGGTAATCTGGGTGTACTGATCTTCCCCGACGTCTACACGCGCCTCCAGGCGTCGTCGACGTGCGCAACCACGAGCGTCTTTTCGGTGTTCATAGCGTGCATGATCGTGTCCGGGTGGACCGCGATGACCGGGAAGATTATCGTGATCACGCTCTTCTTCTTCCTGACCAACCCGATTTCGTCGCACATCATCGCGCGCTACGCGTGGGTGACCGGGATCGTGCCGTGGCGGCGAAGCTACGGGGCGCGCACCGCGCTGCGAGAGCACTACGATGATTGATGTGCTGCTCGCGATGATGTTGGCACTCGGGTTGCTATCGCTGCTCGTCAACGATCTGCGCGCGAGCGTGATCCTGCTGGGCGTTTTCAGCCTGGTCAGCTGCCTGGTCTTCTACGTGCTGGGCGCGCCCGACGTCGCGCTCACCGAAGCCGCCGTGGGGACGGGCATCGGCACCGTCGTGTTCATCTGGATCGTGTCGCGCACCGAACGGAGCGGCGATGAAGCGCGCCGTTGAGATCGCGGCGGCCGCCGTCGTAGCCGTCTTTCTGATCCTCGCGCTTGCGGGTGATCATCCGACTGAGTCGCCGATCCGGGAATACATCGTCGCTCACGGAGTCGACGACACCGGCGCGGTGAACCTGGTCGCGTCGATCTACCTGGGGTACCGCGCGTTCGACACGCTTGGAGAGACGATAGTGTTGCTGATTGCGGTGTCGGGTGTGATGTTCCTTGTGAAGCGGTCGAAACCCCCAGCCGACAGGGACGGTGACCTGTGAGACACAAGACGGATATCCTGGACGTAGCCGCGCGGAAGCTCGCGCCCTACATGTTCGTGTTCGGACTCTACCTGGTCACGTACGGGGATCTTTCGCCGGGGGGAGGCTTTCAGGGAGGTGTAGTGATCGCGTCGGGGATCATCCTCCTGGCGATCGCGAAGAGCGTCGACGCGGTGGAGGAGCTCATCCCGCTTCGTCGCTTTGCGGTCGCCGAAACGACGACGTTCGGCTTGTTGCTCGCGGTCGGGATAGGAGGGATCGTCGCCGGTGCAGGATTCCTTGCCGATTTCATCGGACGCGGTGCGATCGGGCCGCTACCCGCCGCGCGCTTCGTCTACGCGCTCAACATCCTGATCGGCGCGAAAGTCGCTGCCGGCGCGAGTCTGATCTGCATGCACCTCTTCGGAGAAGAGCGGTGAGCTGGTACCTGATCGCCGCTATCTTCGTCGTCGGCATCTGGGGCGTGATCGCAATCCCTAATCTGATCAAGAAGGTCATTGCGCTGAGCGTCGCGAACAGCGCGATCATCGTGTTCTTTGTCTACTACGGATCGTTGTCCGGGCGAACCGCGCCGATCCTGTCGCCCGACGCGCCGGCGGGCGTTCCTCCGGTTGACCCGCTGCCGCAGGCGCTGATGCTGACCGCGATCGTTGTCGGCGTCTGCATCACCGCCCTCGCGCTCGCGCTGATCTACCGGTTGTACAAGCGCTACGGTACGCTCGACGCGCGCACGATCGAGCGCGCTGTCTGGGAGCTCGATGAATAGCGTTGCGCTCCTGGTCGTGCTTCCGTTCGTGGGGAGCCTGATGGGCCTCGCCGGCAAGCTCGCTCGTGCGCCGCGGTTCTTTTCAATCGCGGCGGTGCTTCCGCTCGTACCGATGGCGGGGCTCCTGGCGATGAGCCTGCCTGCCGTCCGCGCGGGATCGGTCATCAGCTACGCGATGGGCGGATGGCCCGAGCCGATCGGCATCGTCCTGCACCTGGACGGGCTCGCGTGGTTGTCGTCGGTACTGATCGTCGTGATCGCGGTCGCGGTCTGCGTCGCGTCGTTCTGTCGGACCGGGTACGGGTCGAGCTTCTTCTTCTTCCTGATGATCCTCATCTCCGGGATGCAGATGGTCGTCCTCACCGGTGACATCTTCACGCTGTTCGTGAGCTTCGAGATCGTCGCGCTCGCCGCGTACGTGCTGATCGCCTACGATCAGACCGACGCCGGACTGCTTGCGAGTCTGAAGTACCTGATCCTGAGCACGGTCGGTATCCTCTTCTTCCTGTTCGGCGTCTTCCTCATATATCGCGATTTCGGGACGCTGTCGCTTGCGACGATCCGCACGCTCGCGTCCGAGCGCGGGGGACCCGCCGACGGACTGACCGTTACACGGAGCATTCACTTCGCGGTTGCGGCGCTCTGCGTCGGAATCGGAGTGCGAACCGCGTTCATCCCCTTTCACACGTGGCTGCCCGAAGCGCACGCGTACGCGCCGCACCCGGTGAGCGCGATTCTGTCGGGCGTCGTGATCAAGGTGTCGTTCCTTGCGATGATCCGGATCGTGTGGACGCTGTCGGCGGGGTATCTGAACGAGTTGCTGCTCTGGATAGGCGCGATCACGTCGATCCTCGCGGTGATCTGGGCGCTCGCTCAGAGCGACACAAAGCGCCTGCTCGCGTACCACTCGATATCGCAGATGGGCTACGTGCTGGCCGCGATCGGCGCTGCAACGGCTACGTCCTTGACCGCCGGCTTTTCGCACGCGGTCAACCACGCGCTATTCAAGAGCCTGCTCTTCCTGGTCGCCGGAACCGCGATCCGGATGACCGGCGAGCGAGACCTCTTTCGTGCGCCGGCGATCGGTCGGCATTCGCCGATTCTGGCGGCGGCATTCCTGGTGGGGGCGCTGTCGATCAGCGGGATTCCGCCGTTCAACGGTTTTGCGAGCAAGCAGCTCGTTGGTACCGCGCTTGGCGGTTCGCCGGCGTACCTGTTGCTGCGCATCACCGCGGTCGGCACGATGGCGTCGTTCATCAAGGTGTCGCGCATCGTGGTTCCGGTCTTTCGGCTCTCCCCGCGCCGCGTAGCCACACCTGCGTCGATCGACCCGCTCGTGACCGGCGCCGTCGCCCCCGCCGGTACGCTGATTCTCTTCCCCGCGATCTTCCTTGCGCTGCTCTGCCTGCTGTCGGGGCTCTTCGCGCCGAGTCTTGCAGCGTTCTACTCCGATCTCCTTGCGCCCGCGGCGCTGCGGCAGGGCTCGCCGGTCGCGATTGCGGTCGCCCAGCCGGGAGGGTTGGCGTCGCTCTACAAGTCGGCGAAGCTGATCGAAACAGCGATCGTCATCGTCGCGGGGTGGTTGCTCTACAGACTGGTGCTCACGCCACCGGGCAAGCGCATCGCCGGGTCGATCAAGCGCATCGCGCCGGAGCTTCGCACTGTTCTACTCTACTTCGTCGTCGGGCTTGGCCTGTTCGCGCTCTTCGCCTACGTTTGACGACCGTCGGCTCGTCGTGGAAACTGAACCCAAGGAGCATACCGTGAAAGACCCCTTTGCGTTTCGGCGCGCGGGAAAACGCAACTACTTCGAAGGCTGGTACTTCAAGAACGTCGCCCCCGACGGACAAGCGTACTCTTTCATCCCCGGGGTATCGTACGACTGCGACGGTGCCGGGCACGCGTTTGTGCAGGTCATCAGGGGAGCCGATGGACAGACCGCGTACTCGCGCTTCGCGCTTTCGGAGTTCGCCGCGTCGCCGACCAGTTTTCACGCGCGCGTCGGGGCGAACTCATTCGGCCGCGACGGACTCATCGTCGACCTGCCCGACGCGTTTGGCGGGATCCGTGGGTCGCTTCGCTACGGGGCGAACCGGGGCATCGAACGCTCGTTCCTTCGGCCCGGGATCATGGGATGGTACCGCTACGTTCCGTTCATGGAGTGCTACCACGAAGTTGGAAGCGTCGCACACGACGTGTACGGCTCGCTTGATATCGACGGCACAACGGTCGATTTCGGGGCCGCACCGGTCGCTGGGAAACCCGTACCTGCGACTCCGTCCGACGGCTCCTGTATGGGCCGCGGCTACCTGGAGAAGGACTGGGGTACGTCGATGCCGACGTCATGGGTCTGGATCCAGGGCAACGGCTTTCCCGACGCGTCGGTATCGGTCATGATATCGATCGCGCGGATTCCCTGGCTCGGTCGTAGCTTCACCGGGTTTCTGGGCTTCGTTGCGACCCGCGAACACGTGTTCCAGTTTGGCACGTACTCTCGCGCGCGCATCGACGAACTGGATGCCGACGGGACGGCCGTTACCGTCGTCGTCAAAGCCGGTACGACGACGGTGCGAATCGAAGGCGAACGGACGCACACTGGACTGCTCGCGGCTCCGGTCGGCGGCGCGATGGATCGGCGTATCGCCGAGAGCCTGGACGCGTCGCTGCGGCTGATCGTAATCGATCGCGATGCAGTCGTCGTCGATGCCACCGGCGGTGCGGCCGGGATCGAACTCGTCGGCGATATAGACTCGCTACGGTAGCAGGGAGGAAGAATGAGAATCGGAGTCAACGCAGGCACCAGGTTCTGGAGCGTCTACAACGACGCGGCGCGCGGGCGACTCGCGGCTCTAGGAGCGCCGGTGGACAGCGTACCCGCCGACCGCGAGCTCACCGATGCCGACACGGCGCGCCTGATTGCCGGCGCCGACATCGTCGTCGGGACGTGGGGCACCCGGCCCTTCACCCGTGAGCTCCTGGACGCGGCGCCGGACCTGAAGCTCGTCGTGTACGCGGCGGGTACCGTCAAGCAGTTCGTGACCGATGAACTCGTCTCGCGCGGGATCACCGTGTGCTCTGCGGTGCACATCAACGCCCGGCCGGTCGCCGAGTTCGTGTTGGGCTTGGTCCTTACGTCGCTCAAGGGGCTGCACAGGCTCAGTTCCCGCATTCGAAGCGAAGGGCCGCGTGGCTGGCGGCGCGATGAGTCGAGCGCGCCCGGCTACTACGGGAGCTCGGTGGGGCTTGTCGGGCTCGGCCGGGTCAGCCGCATCCTGATCGCGCTTCTTGCGCCGTACGACATCGATATCCTGGTCGAAGATCCGTACCTGAGCGAAGCGGAAGCCGCGACGCTCGGCGTCACGAAGGCGACGCTCGATCAGATCATGAGGCGCTGCGACGTCGTGTCGCTGCACCACGCCGATGTCGAACCGAACTGGGGCATCATCAACGACCGGACACTCGCGTTGATGCGCGACGGGACAACGCTGATCAACACCGCGCGCGGTCGGCTCATCGATGAGGCCGCGCTCGCCCGCGCGCTCGAGACCCGCGACATCGTCGCGTACCTCGACGTCACGCATCCCGAGCCTCCGGCCGACGGGCACCCGTTCTACCGGCTGGCGAACTGCATCCTCACACCCCACGTCGCCGGCAGTTACGCGCGCGAAATAGAGCGGATGGGAGACTGGGCGGTCGACCAGGTCGACTCGTTCATGCGTGGTGATCCGGTGGACGGGATCGTCGATTTGTCGCGGCTCGACAGCATCGCGTAGCGAGCGTCGGGCACGGTCCCACCCGTATCAACAAATTCGGCGCCAGTCACGTCGCGTTGCAGCGGTACCCCAGGCCCCAGACGGTTTCGATCAGCGTGGGCCTGCCCGGATCCTCTTCGAGCTTTTCCCGCAGCCGACGAATGTGGACGGTGACCGTCGACATGTCGCCGTAGTGCGCTTCTCCCCAGACCCTGCCGTAGATGTCGTCCTTCGTGAGCACGGTGTCGGGGTTCTCCATCAGCAGCCGGAGGATCGCAAGCTCCTTTGCGGTGAGCGGCACCTCGCGTCCGCGGCAGACGACCCGCAGCGAGGCCAGATCGATCGTGACCGGTCCGACCGCCAGCGTGCGCCCAGAGTCGGGCCTTTGCGACGCTCCGGTCCGCGCATACGACCCGGGCCCGACCAACCTGCGGTATCGCCCGATATTGGCCTTCACGCGCGCGACGAGCTCGCTCGGGCTGAACGGCTTGGTGATGTAGTCGTCGGCGCCCAGCCCAAGCCCCCGGATCTTGTCTTCGTCGTCGTGGCGGGCCGACACGATCAGGATTGGGACCTCCACCCTTTCGCGGAGCGCCGCGGCAACATCGAATCCGTCGATGCCCGGTAGCATCAGGTCAAGGAGGACCAGGTCGTGGTCGCCGTCAGTGGCCGCCTGAAGCCCCGTCTTCCCGTTGCGCGCGATCGACACGGAGAATCCCTCGGACTCCAGGTAGTCGCGTTCCAGCTCCGCGATGCTGCGGTCGTCTTCGATGATCAGAATGCTCCCGGTCATGCTGTGCCACCGTGGGTTCGCCGTTCGATCGGGTCGCCGACCGACAGTTCGATCGTGACGCAGAGTCCGCAGCGATCGCCGCCGCGGTTCGCCGCGCGGACCGTGCCTCCATGAGCCTCCACGACCTGCCTGACCACCGCCAGTCCCAGGCCGGCTCCCGGCCGGTCGGAGGATCTGCTCGAGTCGGCGCGGAAGAACCCCTCGAAGATGCGCTCTTCAACCCCGGCCGGGATGCCGTCACCGGAGTCGCACAGCTCGATCACCGCGCGGTCGTCGTAGCCGCGAATGCTGACGGTCACGTGCACGCTGTCCCGGCCTCCGTGGACGACGGCGTTCTCGATGATGTTGTGGAGCGCGCGGTTGAGGTGGTCGCGGTCGACCCGCACGACGATCGGCCGGTCGTCACCGGGATCGACCGTCGTCGAAAGCCCGTCGAAGACGCGTTCGGCCTCGGCTGCGACCTGACGCGCAAGCTCGGCAAGGTCGACCTCAGACCGACGGATCCGCACGCCCTCGATGTCGGACCGCGAGTAGACGAACAGCTCGCCTATCAACCGGTCGAGAAGCCGCGCCTTTTCGTCTATCGTTGCCAGATAGCGCGCGCGGGCCGCTTCGTCCCTGGGTATCCCGTCGCGCAGCCCCTCCACGTAGCCGCGGATCGCGGCGATCGGCGTGCGCAGATCGTGCGACAGCGCGGCGATCAGTTCGCGACGGTTTCGTTCGTACGTCTCCTGGCGACTGAGCGACTCCGCGAGCTTCGTGCGCATCAGGTCGAACGCCCGGTACACCTGGCGGACTTCTCGGTCTCCCGATGGAAGGAGCTCGGTGTCCAGTCGGCCGTCACCGATTCTGCGCGCAGCCTCCTCCAGGCCGCGTAACGGCGTGACCAGCTTGCGCGCGACCGACCAGCTTATCGTTCCGTTGACGATCAGGAGCAGCGCGATCGTCGCAACCGTCAGGAGCGACCCGCCGGGCCAGAAGCGGTGGTCGGTCCAGCCGCTCGCGCCGACGTACAGGAAGCGTCCGTCCGCACCGTCGGAGAACTCGAAGTCCCAGCTGAAGACGGTGAAGACCGTCAGGTCACGTCCGCGACCGCCGGCAACGACCGCACCGTCGATCTGTTCGATCGGCGTCCCGACAAGGTCAGCAAATCGGCTGGTCGCTGCGACCACACGGCCAGACCGGGCGACCACCGCACCGCGCGCCGGATTATCGATAGCGAACTCCTCCAGCCGCGCCGAATCGGCGAGCGCGTCGGGGTCGGCCCCAAGAACGCGATTGAGTCGCGACGGCACCCGGCCGGCAACCAGCAGGTAGTCGGAGACATCGCGATCGCGTGCTGGACCGGTCGGGGTCGGTACGAAGTAGGTGCGGATCGCGACGCCGGTACCGAACAGCAACAGTACCGGCACCAGGAGAAGAGCCAGCAGTGAGAGGAAGATGCGCCCGCCGATCGTCATACCGAACAAGTATATCACCGGCGCCTTGAATGGTTACCGGTCGGTCGTAGACGGTTTCGGCCCGATTCGCGTATCATGGCGGATCCACGTACCGGAGTTAGCAATGAACCGAGCGCACAGAGCCGCGTCGCGTCGTCGACGATCGCTCAGTATCAAGGCCAGAATCATCGCGTTTACCAGCGTGATCGTCACCTCCATCTTCGTCGCGGTCGCGGCGCTCGTCATCACGAACGTGATGACGAACAACCGGGAGATCTCGGTCCGCTACATGGAGGCGCTGTCGCAGGCGAACGCGAACCGCGCGCAGGTGCTGCTCGA
>SKVA01000119.1 GCA_007129695.1 Spirochaetaceae bacterium
CACCGGCTCTACGAGCGGCTGCAGCGCGACCGCGAACAGACCGAGCGCGCGCTCGCGCACGAACGCGAGCGCGCCCGCCGGCGCGACACGCTGATCGCGCAGTGCCGGGCGATGCTCGGCCGTTCGCTTGCCGAATCGATCGAAGCCGAAGAGGCGGCCCTGGACGCGTCGATCCGGGAGGCGACTCGCGAGTCGGTGGATGCCGAGGTCACGATCGACGCCGCAAAGCGCGAGCTCGCCGATCTCTACGCGGAACAAGCGGAGCTGCGATCGGGGATGCTCCGCTATCCGCCGGCGACGACCGAACTACGCGCCGCGCTCGGCAAGGCGGGGATCGAATCGGCGACCTTCTCCGACCTGCTCGAGGTCGAAGACGAGGCATGGCACAACGCGGTAGAAGGGTGGCTCAACACGCAGCGGTTCAACGTCCTGGTTCCTGAAGCCGAGTTCCAGCGCGCGCTGTCGATCTACGACCGGCTGCCCGCGAAGACCGCGGGAGTCGGGCTCCCGAACCTGGCGGCGATCGACGAGCCCGACGCGCTCGCCGGATCGCTCGCGGAGGTGGTCGTCGCGGCGAACCCGGCCGCGCGCCGGTACGCCGCGTTCCTCATGGGCGACGTGATCCGCGCGGACATCGACACGCTGAAGTCGTTCGGCCGTGCGATCACCCGCGAGTGCATGGCGTACTCCGGGCACACCGCGAAGCGCGTGAAACCCGAGGTTTACGAGCGGTGGTACATCGGCCGGAAGGCGCGCGAGCGCCGGCTTGCCGCGGTCGACGCGCGGATCGCCGAGCTCGGTCTACAGATCGAATCGCTCCTTGCGCGCAGGCGTGAGCTCGAGCAGAAGATCGAGATCGAGAACCGGGTGCTCCGGACGCTCCCGCAGATCGCCGAACTCACCTCCGCGGTCGAACGCGCCGAACAGCTCGCCGCGCAGGTGGCCGAGATCGCCGACCGGATCGCGCAGGTCGATACGAGCTCGTTCGAAGAGCTCAAGGTGCAGATCGGCGCGCTCACCGAAAGCATCGCGTCGACCGAGCGAGGGCTCGGCGAGCTCAACCGGAAGATCGGCGAGCTCTCCGAGCGCGTGCGGTCGCTCGCCTCCGAACGCGAAGCGGCCGACTCCGAGGCGACGCGCCGGCGCGCGGTCTACGACGGCTTCATCGCCGAGCACGCAGCCGACGAGGAGGACCTGCGGACCTACTTCGACTCGCGCGTCGGTCCCGAACGGTCGAGCGGCAGCTTCTCCTACGACGACTTCTTCCGCCGCTACGACGCGTCGCTCGCCGGGATCGTGACGCGCCGCGACCGCGCGCGGTCGAGCCTGCGCGGCGCGAAGCACCAGTACAACCACGACTTCGCGACGCTCATGGAGCTCGAGTCGGACGCCGCCGACGAGTACCGTTCGCTCCTTGCGCGCTTCCGCGAGACCGAGCTGCCCGAGTACCGCGACCGGATCGAGCACGCGCGGCGCGAGGCGGAGCGGCAGTTCCGCGAGCACTTCGTCGCGCGCCTGAACGAGCACCTGATCGAGGCCGAGGAGAGCTTTCGCGAGATCAACCACATCCTGCAGACGATCACGTTCGGCCGCGATCAGTACCGCTTCACGCTCGCGCGCCGGCCCGAACGTCGGGCGCTGCTAACCGCGATATCGAGCGCAGCGGAGGTCCGCGCCGACGAGGGGACGCTCTTCGACGCGCTGCACAGCGACGAGGAGCGCGAGAGCATCGAGCGGCTCTTCGCGCAGATCCTGTCGCACGACGCCGACGACGAAGAGATCCGCGACCTGTGCGACTACCGCCAGTACTTCACGTACGACATCCGCATCCGGCATCTGGACCAGCAGGATCAGGCGACCGGCAAGCCGCTCGAGTCGTACCTGTCGCGCGTTCTCCGCGAGAAGTCGGGCGGCGAGACGCAGACGCCGTACTACGTCGCGATCGCGGCGAGCTTCTTCCGCTTCTACAAGGACTCGCCGCACGCGATCCGCCTGGTGCTCTTCGACGAGGCGTTCAACAAGATGGACGACGAGCGGATCGGCCGGATGGTCGACTTCTTCCGCAAGCTGTCGATGCAGGTCGTCACCGCGGTCCCGACCGAAAAGCTCGAATCGATCGCGCCGTACATGCACCGTACGAACCTGGTGCTCCGCACGAACTACCGCGCCTTCGTCCGCGAGTACACGATCACCGACCCGGCGGCCGCCGACCGTCACGACGACGGCGGGCAGGCGCAGGGCGCGTCGTGAGCCGCGCGCCCGATCGCGACCAGCCGCACGACGCCGCGTCGTCCGGCGCCTACCTCAGCACGACCGCGCGCGCGATCCTCACCGAGTTCGCCGACTCGTTCCCCGAGAGCGCGCACTACCGCGGCGGGCGGAAGCTCCGAAAAGGCGAGTGGCAGCGGGTCTTTCCCGGGCTTGATACCGACGTCGAGGAGAAGGAGCGCTTCCTGGACGCGGTCGATGAGCTCGAAGCGCTGGGCCTGGTGTCGGTGAAGTGGGTTCGCCATCGCATCGGGACCGACGTCGATGCGCTCTACCTGGAGGATCCCGAGCGCGTCTTCGCGCTGACCGATCGCGTCTCACCCGAAGAGAACCGAACGCAGATGCTCGCGCTTCTCGGCGGCGACGCGTGGAGCGCTCCGGTGGACGCGGAGCTTCGCGACCTGTTCGCGGCGGTTCGCGTCCACGCGACCGCCGCGCTCGAGGAGCGCCATCCGCTGCCGGTGAGCGCTCCTGAGGACCTCCGCGACCTTGCGCGCCTGTTCGCGGTGTCACCAGAGGAGGTGCGGCGCGTTCAGCTTCGCGCGCTCAGCGTGCGGCTGTTCAGCAACAGCAAGCGGCTCGAGGAGCTCCTGCCGATTGCCGACCGTCTGACGCAACGCGCGGCGGGAGTATCCCTCTCCGGCGAACTCGGCCTCGCGCGCGCGTACCCCGACGCGTCGATCGCGCTCAACGGAACGATCGTTTTCGACGGCGACCGACGGCGCGTCTGGACGTGCGCGGCCGACGTCGTGACGCTCGCGGCGGTCACGATCGACCGGATCGCGTCGATCGCCTTCGCGTCGGTCGCCCCGGCGGTCCTGTCGGTCGAAAACAAGGAGACGTTCTACACGCTCACCGGCCGGCTGCAGAGCGGGGCGATGCCGCGGTTCGACGCGGTCGCGTACTGCGGGGGGCATCCGCACGCGGCGTACGCGAAGCTCCTTTCGCGCTGCGTGGATGCCGGCGCGGAGGTCCACCACTTCGGCGACCTTGACCCCGACGGGCTCCTGATCCTGGGCGAGCTCGACCGCGCGCTCGGCTCGCCGGTCCATCCGTTTCTGATGGACGTCGCCACCTACCGGGCCTACCTGCCGTACGCGTACGATCCTCCCGTGTCGCGGATCGACCTCCTGTCGGCGTCTAGTGCGTCGCTCCCGGTTGCGCTGCGGCCGCTCGCCGCCGAGATTGTCGCGCGCCGCAAGGGAGTCGAGCAGGAGGTCATCGACATCGGCCCACCGACCGACCGTGGACACGACCCGGCGTGACCGCGCGGTCCATCGATTCTCACGGCCGTTTCGGTATATATTGAAGCAGGATCGCGTACTCCTGCGATATAGTGGTCAGGAGCATACGCATGGGATCGACAATGGAACTGACCAGGGAGCATCTTGACCAGATCGGCGAGTACGTTCAAGAGCGACTCGGGCTCTGGATCCGATCGATGAGCCCTCCGCTGACCGTCCAGATGGACCCGATCTACATCGAGCGGATGGTCAGAATCGAGGAAGAACTCAAGTCGAGCATCGAGCTCACCCGCGACGGCTTTGCCCGGATGGACAAGCGGTTCGAGGAACAGCGCGCCGACACGAACGCCCGGTTCGAGGCCGTCGACACGAGGTTCGAAGAGCTGCGCGCGGATATGAACGCGCGATTTCAGGCGGTCGACAGGCGGTTCGAGGCCGTCGACAGGCGATTCGAGGAGCAGCGTGAAGACGCGAACGCCCGGTTCGAAGCGGTCGACAAGCGGTTCGAGGAACAGCGCGCCGACATGGCCGCGCGGTTCGAGGTGGTCGACACCCGATTCGCCGAGCAGCGCGCCGACACCAACACGCGGTTCGACGAACTGAGAGCCGACATGAACGCCCGCTTCGACCAGGCCCAGTCGCATTCGAACCGCTGGATGACGATTCTGAGCGTCTTCCTGGGACTGATCACGATCGCGATAACCGTCACGACGGTGCTGTAAGCCGGCGGCACACCGATCGCTCATCAGACGGAGTCCTGGCTTGAATGCCGCAATGCCTTTTTGACGCGGGTCTTCTCCCGAGCTATATTCGGTTGCAAAGCTTAGCGAAGGAGTCATCAATGGGCCATCTACGTGTCACCATCGCCGCGCTGGTCGCGGTCGCTCTCGCCTCGTGTCAGTTCTTCGGATCGAGCGACGCGAGCATCGTGTCGTTTTCGCTCGACGGAATCACCGTCGACGCGAGCATCGACCCGGACGCACGGACGGTCGTCGTCTCCGCTCCGCCGGTCGACCTCAGCAAGATCCCCGCGACGATCGCGGTATCGACCGGCGCGGAACTGGAGGCGATTCCAACATTCGTCGACGGCGTCCCGACGACCGTCACCGTCATAGCCGAAGACGGCACCGAAGTAACCTGGACCGTCACCGTCAACCTCCAGCTTGGCGTCTCCTTCAAACTGGACGGTGAATGGGTGTTCTACCTGCACGGCGTGACCGACAGCTCCAGTGACGAAGCCGCCGAAGACTGGGGCAACGGTGCGCCGCATGCATCGGTGGTGACTGGCGAAGGCTCTACGTTGGTCTTCTTCGCGACAACCGAGCTCATCGACTTTGTTGCTGACTCGGCGCTTCCCGACTTCATACAGTTGTGGATCGACGGTACGACGGTCGGCACGTATGCCGATGGAACCGCGTACGGGGATCTGCGGGTCTCAGACGACTATTGGTGGACCAACGAAGGGACGGCCGTCTTGGAACGGATCGACACGGTCGGCGGTACCGTGGTTGTGCGTTTCGCGTTCGATCTGGTAAACGATTCGGATCAGTCGGCTACTGTCGCCGACGGCTTCGCGAAGCTCCTGCGCATCATCGACGACCAGACTCTGCAATTCTGAGCGGTGACGGTCTGCCCGCGATCGCGCGCACCACCTCTTCGCGTGAGGGATCGCAGGGGCGCTGCGGCGTCGGGACGACGCCGCGGGCGGTGCGGGGCCGGCCGGGATACTGTGGCCGCGTCAGCAACAATTTCGGCACCACCCATAACCGGGCCCGGACGGGACCCCCGCAGAGCCCGACCCGGCCGTGGGTGCGAGCGACGCCGCAGCCCGGGAGCGCCGCCGGCGTCGCGCGGTGGGCGCGGCAGATGGCGGTGAGGACGGCCGGGGCACGCCCGACCTCTCCGGACGAATCGTGGACGACCCGGTCGGGGGCGGTTTGCGCGCGGGATGCGCTCGGCTATACTCGGGCCGGAGGTGGTTATGGGACTCTCTGCTGATTCAACGCTGAAGACTCTGCTCGATGATCCGAAGGCGAGGGCCGTGCTCGAGGAGCACTTTGGCGATCGGTCGAACGACCCGCGGGTGCACGAGGTGATGTACGAGTCGCTGCGCTCGATCGCGTACTATCCGGAGGCGGGCATCAGCCAGGAGAAGCTGCGAGCGGTCGACGACGCGCTGAAGGCGCTCTGACCGGCGCCGCGGCTAATCCAGCAGCGCCGACCGCAGCTGGTCCACGTCGCGGTCATCGATCCGCAGCGCGTCGCGGCGGTACGTGTCGAAGTCGGTCCACTCGGCCTCTATCGCGGTGAGCGCCGCACGGATCCATGCGCTCTGCACGGTCGTCAGTTCACGGACGATTTCCGCCGCGCGTCGTCCGCGCAGCAGCCTGACGAGCGCGATCTGCGATGGCCCTTCGCTGACGTGGTCGCGGCTGATGAGGTAGTCGTCGACGATCGTCTCGTCGTCCACCCCAAGGAGCCGGAGCAGCAACGCCGCGGCGAAGCCGGTCCGATCCTTGCCGCTCGCGCAGTGCCACAGCACCGGCTCTCCGTCGGCTTCGACGATCAGCCGCAGGAACGTCGCGAACTGCGCGCTCCACTCGACGACGAACTCGCGGTTCGTGCCGACCATCAGATCGTCGACGTCGAACGCGTCGAAGTCCCCTTCGCGGAAGCGCCGCTCGGTCTCCGCGAAGACCGGCGACTTTGCACGGTCGAGGATCGGTAGCGACACGATCGCGAAGCGATCGTGCGCAGTCGGCGTCGCGGGCTTGCGGTGCTGCTCGCCTTCCGAACGCAGGTCGATGACCGTCCGTATTCCTAGCCGTTCCATCGTGTCCAGGTCGCGCGGTGTCGCCTTGCACAGATTGCCCGACCGGTAGAGCACGCCGCGCCGCACGGTCCGCCCTTCGGTCGTGGCGTACCCGCCGGCATCGCGGAAGTTCCTGATCCGCTGCATCGTCACGATGCGCTGTGCGCCCGTCATCGGGATTGAGCCTGATGTCATCGTGTCAAGATACTGTGAAACGGACTTCACAGCGTCCACGAGTGCGGATTCGGTGCCCGGCGGGAGAACTCACCCGCGAACCCCTTGGGGCGCCGTCCGATGAGGTACAGGTACACCAGCAGCGCGTAGAATCCGACGAGCACGGCCCAGTACAGCGGCTGCGGTAACGGCTGATCGGACGACAGCGCGCGGATGAAACCGGAGAAGGTGGACGCATGGGTCGAGTGGATGAAGAGCTTGATGATGTGAGCGGCCAGGATGACCAGGAATATCCAGCAGTAGTTCTGGTTGATGCGCCGCCCGATCGCCTCGCGCTTGCCCATTTTGAACGATGGAATCAGCAGGTCCTCGGCGAGCACGTTGCGCCAGTCACCCTGGAGGATCGCGTCCTGATCGGTGACAACTGGAACCAGGAAGTGCGCTTCCAGAATCCGCACCCGCGCCCGGTACGCGTCGTAGTAGCGGTATCTGCGGCCTTCGATGATGAGGAGGAGGAAGACGAGCATGTTCGCGAGCATGAACACGATGTGCGACACGTTCTCGCTGCCAAGAGCGAACGTGATCACTCCGGTTGCCGCAAGGATCGCCCAGTTTGTTGTCGCGTCCAGTCGCTGCCGCCACACGAGCGCGCGTCCGAGCTCGCCACGGTAGAAGTGCGACATCGTCGTGTAGTAATCCCGTCCCGTGATCGGAGTGCCCGCCTCTGCTTCGCTGCTCATACCCTATGATACCGGAGCCGATCGGCCATTGAAAGGAGGGCGGTGTAACGCCACCCCGCGGCTCCGGTGGTGCCCCGGCTACACGCCCCAGCGTTCGCGCGCGGCATCCATCGTGATGCCGGGCGTCTTCATCCACGCGTAGTGCCCCTTCGGCGTCGAGTCGACCCAGCGCTCGTCGATCGGCTCTGAGCTCGGCTGGAAGCGCACGTCGCAGCTGAGCCGGTAGCGGTTGGTCGTGTTCGTCGTCGACGCGTGCAGCGTGTAGAGCCCGAAGGTCAGGATATCGCCCGGTTTGAAGTCGGCGGTGAGCCAGCGCCCGCCGAAGCGGTCCAGGATCTCTTCCGCGTTTTCGCTGAACCATCCTTCGACGTTGTCACGGTCGACGTCCATCTGCCCGTACGTCGCGCGCAACCGCTCGAACCCGGGCGTACGGTGCGACCCTTCGCAGATCGCGAGCGTTCCGTGAGCGACCGGGATGTCACCCAGCGGGATCCAGACCGTGTTCACGTTCAGGCTTCCGCGCCCCATGTAGACGACGTCGAAGTGCGAACCGGTGAAGCCTTCGTTGCCCACCGCGCGCAGCCATTTGTAGTCGAAGGTGAGCGGTGGCTCACCGTAGAAGCCGGTGAAGAACTCGAAGAGCTCCTCGGCCTCGAGCGCGCGCAGCACCGCGGGATCCGTCGTGATGGGGTTGCGCCCCATCATGC
>SKVA01000053.1 GCA_007129695.1 Spirochaetaceae bacterium
GAGCGCGAAGCGCTCTACCCGCAGGCGGAGCAGCTCCCGGCCAAGGATGAAGTAGGCCTGATCCCCTCGTTCTTCACGGCCGACAACCGGGTCACGAAGCCGTCCCTGAACCGAAGCCTTGTTCCATTCATGAACCAGGCGTTCTGGGGCTGGACCATTACTCGATAGCACAAGAACTGGTATCATCGGCCCGTACCGCTCGCTGCGGTACGGGCTGGATTTCGCAACATAGGGGAGTGCATGCTCAGCTTCATCGTGAGAAGAGTTCTCTGGCTCATTCCCGTCCTTCTGGTGATCTCCCTGATCACATTCTTTCTGATGCTGTCGGTCCCGGGTAATCCGTTCGAGGGATCCGGTGAGATGCCGTTGCCCGCCGCGACCGTTGAGCGGCTCCGGGCGCACTACGGTCTCGATGATCCGATCTTCACGCAGTACGTACGCTACATGCGGAATGTGGTCCTGAGGTGGGACCTGGGCCCGTCGTACGCGGGAAACCGTTCGGTCAATGAGATGGTCGCCGATGGATTCCCGATTTCGGCGACGTTGGGTCTCCTGGGTTTGCTGGTCGCGTTATCCATAGGCATCCCGCTCGGCATCACGTCCGCGCTGAATCAGAACCGTGCGATCGATCACTTCGCGATGTTCTTTGCAATGGCGGGAGTTTCGGTCCCGGCGATGACACTGGCACCGCTGATGATCTGGATCTTCGCGTTGAATTTGGGGTGGCTGCCGGTCGCGCGCTGGGGGACCTGGCAACAGGCGATTATGCCTGCGATCATCCTGGGCCTGGGGCCGGCGGCCGGTCTTGCACGTCTGACCCGGGCGAGCATGCTCCAGGTGATTCGCGAGGACTACATTCGGACCGCCCGAGCGAAAGGCGTGCCCGAACGACAGATAACGATCCGTCACGCGCTGAAGAACGCGCTCATTCCCGTGATCACGGTTCTTGGACCCATGTTCGCGGGTATGGTTACCGGCGCAGTGGTCGTGGAGCGGATCTTTGCGATACCCGGTATGGGCGGATACTTCGTCGGCGGCGTTTCATCACGCGACTATCCTGTGATAATGGGGATGGTGCTGGTCTACACGTTCTTCCTGGTCCTGTCGAACCTTGCCGTCGATCTTGCCTATGCGTGGGTCGACCCACGAATCCGCCTGGACCAACGGTAAGGATAGAGCTATGAAGCATACGGTGAAACCGACGGACAGCCTGTGGAGAGACGCGGTTCGACGCCTCCTGAAGAACAAGCTGGCGGTGGTGGGCGGTGGCGTCGTTCTGATTCTGGTGTTCATCGCCATCTTCGCACCGCTCATCGCCCCTTATCCCTACGCCGAAGCTGACTTCACCGAGACGTTCGCGCCTCCGGGAGGCCGCTTCCTCCTGGGCACCGACTTCCTTGGGCGGGATATGCTGAGTCGTCTCCTGTACGGCACGCGGATCTCGCTCACGGTTGGCACGCTGGGCGCGCTCTTTGCGTTCTTCATCGGAGTGCTCTACGGCACAATGTCCGGGTACTTCGGCGGCAAGGTCGACAACGCGATGATGAGAGTCGTGGACGTCCTGTACGCCTTCCCAAGCCTTCTGTTCATCATTCTGCTCATGGTGGTCTTCAAGACCAGCTTTGGTGCGGCCGGCGAAGCTACGCGAGGACCCTTCGTGGTCGCCATAGCGAACCTCGACCGGTTCCTGGGCGGGATGCTCTTCATACTGATCGGGATCAGTCTCACCTCCTGGATCGGGATCGCTCGTCTCTCACGCGGCATGGCACTGTCGCTGCGAGAGATGGAGTTCATCCAGGCCGCCAAAGCGCTCGGCGCGGGGCACTGGCGCACCATCGTCCGGCATCTGGCCCCGAATCTGCTTGGGCCGATCATCGTGAACGTCGTGCTCGCGGTACCCAGCTTCATCGCGACCGAGGCGTTCCTGAGCTTCATCGGCCTTGGGGTCGATCCTCCGACTCCCAGCTGGGGCGCGATGATCCAGGACGGCATCAGGGCGATGCGCAGTCATCCGCATCTGGCCATCTACCCCGGAATTGCTCTGGCCGTTACGATGCTGTCGTTCGCGTTTCTGGGCGATGGCCTGCGGGATGCGCTCGATCCCAGGCTCAAGCAGTAAACGAAAAGGACGGTACTGTGGCCCAACCCCTTCTGGAAGTACAGGATCTGCGAACGAGTTTCTTCACTGACGCCGGCGAAGTGAAGGCAGTCGACGGCGTCGACTTCACGATCCACGAGAATGAGACCCTCGGCATGGTCGGTGAGTCGGGGTGCGGCAAGAGCGTTACTTCGCTCTCCGTGATGCGGCTCATCGAGTCGCCGGGAAGGATCGTCAGCGGGAGTATCCGGTTCCGTGGCGACGAGCTGCTGACCAAGTCGGGGTCCGAGATGCAGAAGATCCGAGGAAACGACATTTCCATGATCTTCCAGGAGCCGATGACATCGCTCAACCCCGTCCATACGATCGGTGCCCAGATTGCCGAGGCGGTCGTGCTGCATCAGAAGCTCTCGCGCCACGAAGCAATGCTGAAGGCGATAGAGATGCTGAAGCTGGTCGGAATCCCTTCTCCCGATCAGCGCATCAATGAGTACCCGCACGAGCTTTCCGGAGGTATGCGGCAGCGCGCGATGATCGCAATGGCGCTGTCGTGCAATCCCAGATTGCTCATTGCCGACGAACCTACGACCGCACTCGACGTGACGATCCAGGCTCAGATCCTCGACCTGATGAAGACGCTGAAGAGTTCTGTCGGTTCTTCGGTGATGATCATCACGCACGATCTGGGGGTCGTCGCCGAGCTTGCGGATAATGTCGTTGTCCTGTACGCGGGTCAGGTGGTCGAGTACGCCGATGTGAAAACGCTCTTCGATCGACCCAAACACCCGTATACGATCGCGCTTCTGGAGTCGATTCCCCGATTGACCGACGATCGCGGACGAAAGCTGTTCCCGATCACGGGCAGCATCCCGGACCCGCTTCATCCCCCGGGGGGCTGCCCGTTTCATCCGCGTTGTCGCTTTGCGCAGGACATCTGCGCCACCGAGAATCCCCCGCTCACCGTCATGGAGGATGGTAGCAAGGTTCGCTGCTGGATGCACGTCGAGAGCCACGCCGGGCACTTTGCCGATGCGGACCGGACGGCCCCGCGACTCGTCGTGGAGCAGGCGGAGGCGCCTCCTGCTGTGGAGGTTTCACACCCCGGAGCCGTCAAGCCGCTACTGCGTGTCCGGAACCTGAGGAAGTACTTCCCTGTCCGCGGCGGAGTGTTCCGAAAGGTTGTCAATAACGTTCACGCCGTGGACGACGTGAGTTTCGATATCATGGAGGGTGAAACGTTCGGACTCGTAGGCGAGTCCGGGTGCGGCAAGACCACCACCGGACGCCTTGCGCTCAGACTGATCGAGCCGACCGCCGGACACGTCGAGTTCGACGGCCGGTCGATCCTTGATCTGCGAACAAGGGCGATGCGAAGGGTCCGACGGGAGATGCAGATCATCTTTCAGGATCCGTTCGCGTCGCTCAATCCCCGGATGACCGTGGGCGACATCATCGCCGAGAGCTTCGCCATCCACGGCATGGACGGTAACGGCACCCGGTTGGAGCGGGTCGCAGAACTGATGCGGGTCGTGGGCCTCCAGCCCGACTCCATGCGACGTTATCCGCACCAGTTCTCCGGAGGGCAGCGGCAGCGGATCGGGATCGCGCGCGCGATCACGCTGAACCCGAAGCTGATAATCTGCGATGAGCCGGTCTCAGCTCTGGACGTCTCGATCCAGGCTCAGATAATCAACCTTCTGGAGGATCTCCAGGAGCGGCTCAAGCTCTCCTATCTGTTCATCGCCCACGATCTGAGCGTTGTGAAGCACATTTCCGACCGTGTCGCGGTCATGTATCTGGGCAAGATCGTCGAGCTCGCCGAAACCGACGAGCTGTTTGGAAATCCGCTCCATCCGTACACCGAAGCGTTGCTCGCCGCTGTGCCCGTCCCCGACACAACGGCTCAGCGCGACCGGATCGTGCTGCCAGGAGACGTGCCAAGTCCCACCAACCCCCCGTCCGGCTGTCGTTTTCACACGCGCTGCCGCTATGCGATGCCGCAGTGCAGCCAGATCGAGCCGCCGCTCATCGATATCGGGAGCAACCACTTCGTCGCGTGTCATCTGCATCCGGGTGAGAGCGCGTCGAGCGTTGCGTCTGAGCAGAACTGAGGGATAAAAAAGGCGAGCTCCCGGTACAGACCAGGAGCTCGCCCCGTTGCCTTGATCGTTCCCAGCGCTACGGTGCGTACCGAACCGTGAGGTTCCGCGAGATCGGGTCGACGCCGCCGACCCGGGCCGTCACATGCAGGATATTGAGCGGATAGTGGAGCACCACTACGTGCGAGAACGTTCCGTCGGCGCCGACAGTGACCGGCACTCCGGTGATCTCCACCGTTGCTGCCGGGTCGGACACCGTGCCCGTGACAGTGACCCTGTTCTGCGATACCGCCGACTCAGCGGCCGGTGACGCAATGTCGAGCGTCAGCGCCCGGCTGAACGTGACCGTGCGGCTGGCGGCCACGAGTCCTTCGCCTTCCGCTCGGATCACGAAGCGGTTCGATCCGTACGCGAGCGGGACTTCCTGGCTCCACGCGCCGCCGTCGCCTATCGCGACCGGGGCGTCGTTGATCGTCAGGCGGGCAGCCGGGTTCGACACGACGCCGGTCAACGTCAGGCTCTCCTCCGTGAGCGCGCCGCGCGCAGTCGGCGTGGTGACGTCGATACGCAGCCGCTCCGCGGCCGGGGCCGACGGATTCGACGCGCCGCAGCCGGCGAGCACAAGCAGGGCGACCATCGAAACGGTCATCAGCGCGACAGTCGCACGCTTCCATCTTGCTGTTCTGTTCATTGTTCCTCCACCACGCCATGTTGCGGCGCGTCTATCACAGCATACCGCCGACTTGTGAAGAACCTGCAAAGATCGGAATCCAACTTCTGAGACGATGACTCCACACGCAACGGCGTTCCGGTGTAGGCTGACCCGACCGACCCGGGCAGGAGGATCGTGACGACGTCCCGAACCAGACGCAAGCGTGTTCTCGTGGTCGACGACGACAGGCGAACCGTCGAGTTGGTCGCGGTCTATCTGAAGCGCGAGGGGTACGACGTCGATCGTGCATTCGACGGACCCACCGCGCTCGCGTCCGCACGCGATGCGCAACCCGACCTGATCGTACTCGACGTGATGCTCCCCGGAATCGACGGGGTCGAACTGTGTCGCAGACTGCGTGGCGAGTCCGGTGTCGCGATCATCATGCTGACCGCGCGGACGACCGAGCGCGACAAGCTGGTTGGCCTCGACGCCGGAGCCGACGATTACATCGTCAAACCGTTCAGCCCCGGTGAGCTCACCGCGCGCGTACGCGCCGTGCTGCGCAGGCTCCCGGATGTCACCCACCCGCGAGGACCTCAAAAGGTCACCTTCGGCGATATCGAGGTCGACTTCGACCGTCAGACCGTCACCGTCGCCGGAGCGCCCGCGTCGCTCACGGCTACCGAGTTTCGGCTACTTGCTGCGCTAGTGAGCGAACCCGGCCGGGTATTTTCCCGCGAACTGCTCGTCGGCCAGGTGTTCGGTTCAGACCACGACGGTGTCGACCGCGGGATCGACGTGCACATCGCGAATCTCCGTCGCAAGATCGAGTCCAATCCCCGACGGCCGCGCTATGTCGTAACCGTGTTCGGTTCAGGGTACCGGTTCGATTGGGCCGCGTCGTGATCCGCGGCCTTGCCACCGTCCAGTCGAGAGTGTTTGCGGCTCTGATCGTGATCGTGCTTCTGACGCTTGGCGGCGTGTACCTCTTTCTCAGACGAGCCGTCGACACCGAACTGGATGCTCACGAACGGCGCGTCGAGCACCTTGAGATGACGCGCATGGCGCACTGGATCACCGGCTACTATAACATCCACGATGGCTGGGAAGGCCTTCAGCCCTACGTCGATGAAATGGCGGTCCTCTTCGGAAACCGGATCGTCGTCGTCGATACCGGAGGCGACGTCGTCGCCGACAGTCGGACCGATCCGTCGGACCCGGCCGTCGAACCGTCGTGGCCGAACCGTCCGTTGCGTTACGACGACGATGATCCGGCCGTCGGCACGCTCTACGTCGGATCCGAAATGACGATCGGCGACGCGTTTCGTAGCCGGCTCAAGCGATCGATCCGGTCGTACCTGCTGGTAGCGATGGCAGTTGCGGTCGCCGCGGCGGCGTCGCTGTCCGCGGTCGCGTCGGGACGGCTGGCCGCGCCGGTCAAGGCCCTCGCGGACTCCGCGGCGCGAGCTGGAGCGGGTGATCTGTCGGTACGCATCGACCTTCGCGAGCGCGGCGAGCTCGCGAAGGTAGCAGCGGCGTTCAACACGATGATCGGGCAGCTCGATCGCGCGGCGACCATGCGGCGCCACCTTGTGGCAGACACCGCGCACGAGTTGCGCACGCCGCTGTCCAATATCCGGGGCTATGCCGAAGCGCTTCGCGACGGGGTAATGCCGGCGTCCGAATCGCTGCCGGTGATCGAAGAGGAGGTCTCGCTGCTTGTCCGCCTGGTCGACGACCTGCAGGACCTCGCGCTCGCGGAGTCGGGCGTGCTGCGGTTGCGACCAGAGCAGATCGATCCGGTCCGCGCGGTCGCGCGGTCGATCGCTGCGGTGCGTCCCGCCGTCGACGATCGAGCCGCTCGCGTCATTGAGCGCCTGGCACCGTCTCCACCGATCGTTGCGGATCCCGACCGGTTCCAGCAGATCATGCTGAACATCCTGAAGAACGCGATCACCGTGACTCCGGACGATGGAGCCATCACGGTCGAGCTGATCCCTGGTCCGACCAGCGTCACGATAGCCGTGCGCGACCAGGGCCCCGGGATTGCGCCCGAAGAGCGCGAGCGGATTTTCAGTCGGTTCTACCGGGTCGACGGCTCGCGCTCGCGGGCGACCGGAGGTTCGGGGCTGGGCCTGACGGTCACGCGGCATCTGATAGAGGCGCACGGCGCGACCATCACGGCAGCAGACAACGACGCCGCCGGCTCCGGCGCGTGCTTCACGGTTGTGTGGCCGCTCGATCGTAGCGGATGACCGACGGACGCTATCGCGGGTCGTGGTGCTTCGCAACCGTGACGTCAAGATGGTTGATCTGGAGGTCGTCGCGGTCGACGACGGTGAAGGTCGCACCCTGAAATTCGAGCGTGTCGCCGGCCTCCGGGATGCGACCCAGGCGCGTCTGCACGAAGCCGCCGACCGTATCGTAGGGACCGCGCGGGAGCGCCATGCCGGTCTCGTTACGGAAGTCTTCGATGTCGGCCACGCCGACCACCCGGTAGCCACCGGTCGCCGACCGCTCGATGTCAGGAGAGCGGTGCCGCCGCGCGACCGAAAAGCGGCCGAGTACCTCGCCGACGATCTCATCCGGTGTGACCATACCGGAGATCCGGCCGTACTCGTTGGCCAGGAACGCAACCGCGAGTCGATCGTGATTCATCTCCAGCAGGAGTTCGGGGATTCGCTTCGTGTCGGGGTAGAACTTTGGCGGGTGCAGCAGCGCGTCGACCGTGAGGTCGGTGCTCGTCGCGATTTCCTCGATATCGATGTATCCGACGATATTATCCAGGCGGTTCTCGTAGACCGGCACGAACCTGACCTGCGCGGCGATCGCGCGCCGGGCGATTTCGCCGACCTCCATCGCGCGCGGGCACGCGAGCGTGCGATGGATCTGGATCATCACCTCGCGCGCGATCGTGTCCTGGAAGTCGAAGATGTCGTCGATGATTCTCTGGTCGGTCAGCGACAGGCCCGCCTCACGGCTGCCGAGCCGAACGAGGAGCCGAAGCGACTGCCGCGTGCCGATGCCCTCCTTCGTCGATCGCAGCTGGCCTGTCACGAACAGGAGCGCCTTCACAACCGAGTTGAGAATCA
>SKVA01000102.1 GCA_007129695.1 Spirochaetaceae bacterium
AGCCGACCGGAGCTTCCGGATCGACTGCGATACCGTGCTGCTGTCGGTCGGGCTGATCCCGGAGAACGAGCTGTCCCGCGAGCTCGGCGTCGCGCTGCACGCGCAGACAAGCGGTCCGATCGTCGATGCGTCGCTGATGACGAGCGTTCCCGGCGTCTTCGCCGGCGGCAACGTGCTTCACATCCACGACCTGGTCGATTACGTCGCCGAAGAGTCGCGCCGGTGCGGTCGGTCGGTCGCAGCGTACCTCAACGGTGACGCTGCAACCGCGCAGGTTCCGATAGCATCGGGCAGCAACGTCCGCTACGTCGTACCCGGGAGCGTTCGCGTTGGGGCTACGTCCAAACACTACCTGCGTTCGATGATCGCGAAGGTCGGCGCGAAGGTCGAGGTCACCGTCGACGGCGAAGTCGTCCAGACCGCGCGCGAGCATCACGTCCAGCCGTCGGAGATGATCAGCATCGAGATCGACGGTAAGTCTCTACAACCCGATGCGTCGGTGGAGGTGTCGATCCGATGATCGCCGAAAACCAGAAGCTCGTGACGATCCGGCGCGACGAGCGCGAGCGGACCTGCATCGTCTGCCCGATCGGTTGTCGGCTCACCATCGACGTGAACGACGACCGGACGCTGTCGGTCGCCGGCAACCGCTGCAAGCGGGGCCGGGAGTACGCCGAAGAGGAGTTCCGTGATCCCCGCCGCACCGTGACCGCGACGTGCGCGATCCGGGGCGCCGCGGTCGCGCGACTGCCGGTACGTAGCAGCGCCGGAGTGCCGGTCGACTCGATCGCCGGGTTCCTTGCGCGCGTGTACGAGCTGCGGCTCGACGCCCCCGTTGCGCGCGGAACGGTCCTGCTCTCCGACGTCGACGGAAGCGGGGTCGATCTGGTCGCGACCGCGACGATGGAACGCGTCGACGCCGAACAGGAGGAAGACGATGGCTGAACGGTACGTGGTGGCGCTCGATCAGGGCACGACGAGCTCGCGCGCGATCGTGTTCAACGCGGACAGCGAGCCGGTCGGTTCCGCGCAACGCGAGTTCACGCAACACTACCCACGCCCCGGCTGGGTCGAGCACGATCCGCGGGAGATCTGGAGCTCGCAGCAGGAAGTGCTCCACGCCGCGCTTCGCGGCGCCGGGATCGGCGCGGACGCGGTCGCCGGGATCGGAATCACGAATCAGCGCGAGACGACCGTCGTCTGGAACAGATCGACCGGTGAACCGGTGTGTAACGCGATTGTATGGCAGTGCAGGCGAACCGCCGGAATCTGCGATGAGCTGCGCGCCGCGGGTCACGAGCGGATGATCTTTGGCAAGACCGGTCTTGTCGTCGACGCGTACTTCAGCGGGACGAAGGTGAAGTGGATCCTGGAAAACGTCACTGGCGCGCGATCGCTCGCGGAGAGGGGCGAGCTCTGCTTCGGCACCGTTGACACGTGGCTCCTGTGGAATCTGACCGGCGGCGCGGTACACGCGACCGACGTCACGAACGCCGCGCGTACGATGCTGTTCAACATCCACGATCTCGCGTGGGACTCAGAGCTGCTCGACCTGCTCGGTGTGCCAGAGTCGATGCTTCCCGACGTCAGGCCGAGCTCGGGCGACTTTGGCACGACCGCGCCCGGTCTCGTGTCGGGCGCGAGGGTTCCGATCGCTGGTGTCGCGGGCGACCAGCACGCGGCGCTCTTCGGTCAGACGTGCTTCCGGCCCGGGATGGTGAAGAACACGTACGGAACGGGCTGCTTCATCCTGGTGAACACGGGCGACACCGCCGTGACCAGCACGAACCGGCTGCTGACGACGCCGGCGTGGTCGCTCGCGCCGGGTTCGGTGACGTACGCGATGGAGGGCAGCATCTTCATCGCCGGCGCCGCGGTGCAGTGGCTACGCGATTCGCTGAAGATGATCTCCAACGCCGCGGAGAGCGAGTACTTCGCGACGCAGGTTACCGACTCGAACGGGGTCTATGTCGTCCCCGCCTTCGTCGGGCTCGGCGCGCCGCACTGGGACAGCTACGCGAGAGGCGGCGTGTTCGGCCTGACCGCCGGCGCCGGCCGTAACCACTTCGTCCGCGCGACGCTCGAGTCGATCGCGTACCAGAGCCGCGACGTCGTCGACGCGATGATCCGCGACGGGGGCTCCGCCGACCTGCAGACGATGCGCGTCGACGGCGGCGCGAGCGCAAACGACTTTCTGATGCAGTTCCAGGCCGACATCCTGGGGATCCCCGTCGAGCGTCCCGCATTTGCGGAGACGACCGCGCTCGGTGCCGCGTACCTGGCCGGTCTGTCGGTCGGGTTCTGGCCCGATCTGGACCGGATCCGCGCAGCGTGGAAGCTCGGCAGGCGGTTCGAGCCCGCGATGAGCGCCGACGAGCGTGATTCGCGCTACGCCGGATGGCAGGAGGCCGTCCGGCGCGTCGGCGGATGGGCGCATGGGTCGTGACGCGCCGGCCGCCCCCCGCATGGCCGCGCCTGCCGCCGCCCACGCGGCGCCAGCAGTGGGCGACGCCGATCGGCGCCGCGCCCGCGATATCCACGTCGCGATCGTCGGCGGCGGCGGGACCGGGGCGGCGATCCTCCACGACCTGACGCAGCGCGGACTGCGGTGCACGCTCTTCGAACGCGGCGAGCTCACGTCGGGAACGACCGGTCGGCACCACGGCCAGCTGCACTCGGGTGCGCGCTACGCGGTCGGCGACACCGACATCGCGCGCGAGTGCATGGAAGAGGTCACGATTCTCCGACGGATCGCCGCCGAGTCGATCGAGATGAACTACGGTCTGTTCATCGCGCTCGACGACGACGATGTCGACTACACCGCCGCGTTCGAACGCGCGTGCAGCGAGTCGGGCATCCCGAACAGGCGGCTTTCGACCACCGATGCGCTTCGACACGAACCCGGCATGAACCCCAACGCACGGCACGCGGTCATGGTCCCCGACGGAACGATCGACGCGTACCGGTTGCCGCTCCAGTTCCTCGCGACCGCGCGCGCAGGCGGCGCGACGATCAGGACCTTCTGCGAGGTGACCGGCATCGACTCGTCGGATGGGCGGGTCAGCGGACTGACCGTGCGCGACTACCGCAGCGGCCGCGACGAGCGTATTGCAGCAGACGTCGTCATCAACGCTGCTGGGCCGTGGGCAGGCTCGGTCGCCGCGCTCGCCGGCGTTGGCCTTCCGATCACCCCCGCCCCCGGAACGATGGTCGCGGTGAAGGGGAGGCTTTGCAACATGGTCGTCAGCCATCTCCACCCGCCGGGCGACGGCGACATCATCGTCCCGCAGCGAAACCTGTCGATCGTTGGATCGACGCAGTGGAAGGTCGACGACCCCGACGCGATCCGGACACCGCCCGACGACATCCTCCGGCTGCTCGATCGAGCTCGTGAACTGGTGCCGGCATTCGCCGGAGCCGAGTTCCACGCCGCGTGGACCGCGGTGCGACCGCTCTCGGGCCGGACCGACGCGGGCGGGCGCGAGCTCAGCCGCAACTTTCAGGTGATAGCGCACGCATCCGACGGCGCGGCGGGCCTGTTCAGCGTGACCGGCGGGAAGGCGACCGTGCTGCGCGCGATGGGCGAGGCGGTCGCCGACGACGTGTGCCGCTTCACGTCGCTGGCGATCGCCGGCCGCACCGCCGACACGCCGTTACTCGCGCACCGCGAGTTCTTCCGCCGACAGGAGAGGGTCCATGAGCCGGTCTGACGACCGAGCGCCCGCGGCGCACGGCGCGCCCGAGGTCCGCGCGGAAATCCGCATCCGGCGCACCGACGGCTCGCGTTCGGTCTTCAGCGTCGATGCGGGCGAGTACACGACGATCCTCGACGCGCTCGAGGAGATCCGCACCGTCCACGATCGGTCGCTCTTGTACCGCCACTCGTGTCACCACGGTTCGTGCGGAACGTGCGGCGTCATCGCGAACGGCGAGCGCGTGCTCGCGTGCACGACGCGGATCACGTCGGACGAACCCCTCGACCTTGATCCGCTCGCGCCATTCCCCGTGATCGGCGACCTGGCGGTCGACGCGACGCCGCTCTACGCCGACTTCCCCACCGACGCGTCGTACCTGCGCGACAGCGACGCGCGGCCGAACGCTACCGACCCGGTCGCGCCCGAAGAGGTCGGGCGGTTCACGCGGTTCGAGAACTGCATCGAGTGCGGGATCTGCGTATCGGTCTGTCCGGTGGTGCGTCCGTTCAAGGGGCCGGCCGCGCTCGCCGCGTACGGTCGCGAAATCGAAAAGCGCCCAGACCGCGAAGCCGAACTTCTGGCGGAAATCGACGCGCCCGACGGCGTCGCCGGCTGCGACCGCGCGCTCAATTGCAGCGCCGCGTGCCCGCTCGGCGTCTACCCCGCGAAGCACATCGCGGTGCTCAAGCGTAAGATCGACGCGCGCCGCGCCGACTACTCGCCTTGAGCATCCGGTCGGCTACCGAAGAGCAGCCGGCCTATCTCACCCATCATCTTCTGCTTCACGTCGGGTCGGGAGAGTTCGGTCGCGAGGGTGTCGCTCATCGTACGCCAGTTCGACGCGTAGAAGAACGTGATCGCGATCACAACAAAGAGGAAGCTCTCGAAACTTACCGTCGGATCGAAGTGGCCCCGCTTCTGACCCCGCTCGTAGAGTTCGCCGACGTGCGCGAACGGGCGACTCTTGTGGAGCCGTGGGTGGTGCCGATCGCCCATGAGGTTCTCAAGGATGAATATGCGCCAGAAATCGGGATGGCTCTCGTGGAAGTCGGTGTAGCGCTCCAGCAGAATCTGCCCCAGGTTCGGGATGTCGTCGTCGCACAGATCCAGGAGCTCGTGATCCAACTCATCTATCAGGTCGGATGTATGCTGCCATACCTCGACGAACAGCCCCTCCTTGTCGCCAAAATAGGCGTAGATGCGCTGCTTGTTGATCTTCGCGGCGGCTGCGATCTGATCGATCCGGGCGCCCGCGTACCCCTTGCGCGAGAACTCCCGCACCGCTACGTCGAAGATTCGCTGCCTGGTCTCTTCCCCTTTTTTCGTGTCGGGGTCGACGGTCTTCAGCTTCGCCACAACTCAAGATTCTCCCGGACGAACTCATCGTCGGTCAAGTGAGGATAGTCGCTGCATGCACGGTCGATTTCGGATGCCTGGCCCGGACTCAGTCGCTCGTTCGGGTCCAGACACGCGGTTGAGCCGAAGAGCCCCTGCCTGCGCAGTACCTCGTGGACGCCCGCGATGCAGCCGGCGAACCCGTTCGCGGCATCAAAGATCGCGGAGTTCATGTCGGTTATCTGGGCCGCGAGCGTAAGCAGGTCGCGGGGAATCGCGCCCGTCTGGTCGCGGTCGACCGCCCGGCAAGCCTGATGCACCTCAACCGCGCGCCGGGTCCAGCAGCTCCAGTGGCCCAGCAGTCCGCCGACCATATCGACCGTGCGGAATCCACCCCCGACCGCAAACCTGTGCTTCGTGAGGAGGTCCACGACTATAGAGTCGTCGTTGCCGGTGTACACAGCGACGGACTCCGGTCGGGACGAGTTCGCGACCCCGCGGAGTACGTCGAGCGTCGCGTATCGGTTGAACGGAGCGACCTTGATTCCCCAGACATTCTCGATTTCGACGAACCGGCGCCAGAACTCGCGCGGTAGCGCGATGCCGCCCACCGCAGTCTGCAGGTAGAATCCCACGACTGGTATCTCGGCCGCAACAGCCGCGGCGTGCTCGATCCATTCGTCGGGCGTACCGCCTTTCAGCGCCGCCAGACTCAACAGCCCCGCGTGGAACCCCAGGCGTCGAGCAAGCTTGGCCTCCGCGACGGCCTGCGACCGCTGTCCGCAGATCCCCGCTATCATCACCGGAGCGACGCGTGGGCCACCGCCGTCGGGAAGCGGTGCGGCTCGGGTTCCCCACTCCTTCGCGACCCGCGCCGTGAAACCGAGGAGCTCTTCAAGGAACCCCGGGATCTCCCGGACCGCGAACTGGGTCGTGTGAACGCCAACTGCGAGTCCGCCGGCTCCGGCGTCCAGATAGTACCGGATGACCGCCTGCTGACTCTGCGAGTCGAACGTGCGATCCTCGTGGAGCGCGAGCGGCATCGCCGGGATTACCAGTCCTCGCCTGAACTGACTCAGCGCCGCCTCAGCCGACAGCATCGGCGGCTCCCCTTTCAGTAGCGCCCATCGCGTCGTTCCCACAGCGTCGGCTTACCCAGGCCGCGACCTCCGGCCGCGACCCATGCCGCCGTCCACCGGATCATCGTGTCAAGCGGCACACCCGGATAGCCGAACAGACCGGCGGCTCGCGACGCGTTTCCGAGCAGCGCGTCACGCGACTCCACTCCGTCGAACACCGGTTTCTTTCCCAGAAGTTCGCCGAATCGCTCGCCCAGGTACCTGACCGAGATCGTTTCCGGACCCGTGACGTTCAGCGCCGTCGCCGGGATGGTCGCGTAGTCGAACGCCCGGAGGCACTGGTCGGCCGCGTCTCCCTGCCATATGAGGTTCACCGAACCCATCGCCAGATCGACCGGATCGCCGGCGGCTACGCTATCGGCGATGTCGCGAAGGACCCCGTACCGCAGATCGTTCGCGTAGAAGAGCCTGATCGTACAGATCGGGCACTCGTACGTGCGCGATGCCCATTGCAGGATCCGCTCGCGCGCGACCGCTCCGTTCGCGTACTCGCCGCGAGGTTCGATCGGCGATTCCTCCACCGATCCGCCCGATTCCACAGGGGTGAGATCGTAGACCGATCCCGTCGACAGCGCGACGATGGGAATGCCCGCGAAGCGGCGGCAGATCGCCGCCGGTGCCAGCGCGCTCAGAGCCCACGTGTCCGGTTCGGATCCGGTGGTTCCGAACTTTCTGCCGGCCATGTAGACAACGCGATCGGCGTCGGGGAGACTATCGACATCGTCGGGCTCAAGCACGTCTGCTCTGATCGTCTTGGCACCAAGGCTTTCGAGCGCGCGCTCGGTGTTCTCGTCGCCAAAACGCGAGACACAGACGACCTCGGCCGAACTCCCCGCCGCGTCGATGGCACGGAGGAGGCGCCCGACCAGGCTGCGTCCCATCTTACCACCCGCGCCGATCACGATCGTACGCCCGGAGCGCGCGCGCTCCGACGCGACGAGCGAGTCGGATGGCGAGTGAAGCAGGTCGTCGAGCTGGTCCTCGTCCTGGATCACGTCCGGAAGATTCATCGCATCTCCGATTCCGCACGGGGTGCAGACATCAGGCGGTAAGCTAACAACCAGAAAGTTGGCTTGTCATCTTACGGCGACGAGGATCGTACGTCAAGGCCACGGCAACCGCCGCGCAGCGCTGCGGGGAACCCTACGCGAACGACCCCTTCAGGTCGGCCGGGCCGTCGGCCGCGACGTCGCGCTTCTTGAAGGTCGAGTTCTTGATGAGGCCCTGAAGCATCTGCGCGTACGCGGCCGCGTCCAGAGGCAGGTCGACCGGCTTGCCGGTGAAGTGGCTCATCAGGATGCCGTTCGCGAGCGCGACCGACCCGATGCCTTCGGGCGCGGCGGCGACCAGGGGCGTCCCCTCGCGGATCGCGCGCGCGAACGCCTCGGTCACCTGCACGTGGCGGCCGCCGCGCTCCTCGGGGAGCGGGACCTCTTCGATCGCGTGATTCGGACGGGAGAAGCCCTGTTTCGAGTTCGCGAGCTCGTCGAACATCGATATCTCGTTCCGGTCAAAGAAGAGCTTGTCGTCCTCGTAGACCAGCTTGCCGTGCTCGCCGGCGATTTCCAGGCGGTTCGTTCCCGGCGCCTCGGCGGTCGTCGTGATGAAGTGGCCGATCATTCCGTTCTCGTGCCGGAACACCGCGGTGACCTCGTCTTCGACCTCGATATCGTGGTACTTGCCCAGTTCCAGGATGCCGGTGACCGTCTGAGGGACGCCGAAGAACCACTGGTAGAGGTCCAGGTTGTGCGGGCACTGG
>SKVA01000274.1 GCA_007129695.1 Spirochaetaceae bacterium
AGATCGCACCGAGCATCGCGGCGGCAAGCGTGAGCGCGTGACAGATCGCCGATACAAGAACGAGTCTTCCCGGAGCACTACCCATCGACCAGTTCCCGCTTCCAGGTATCGAGCGGCGGAAGCAATACGGCGATCGAAAGGACGGCCAGCCCGGTGAACCCAAGAACCGCGCTCCCGAGGTACGGCACCACCTGCGAACTGAAGCCCAGAATCACCAGATCGCGGATCGTACCCGTACGCGATGAAGCAACGAACCAGACCGCCGCGCGCAGCGCGACGACGACCAGGATCGCGTTGAACAGCGGCCACCGCGTGAGGCGAGCAAGCGTCCAGCACCCGAGCATGAAGATCGACAGCGCCCCTATCTGCAGGAGACCAGGGATCGACACGGTATCGAGCCGGATCGCGCGGTAGACCGCGGATACGTCGTCGACCGCCCGGGTGACCGAGAGCGCAAGCGATCCGACCGGACCGAGCCCGGTCGCGGCATCGGCCAGGAGCGCCGCGGGCAGCTGCGCCGGCCATCCGTCGCCAGGTGCAGCGTCGTAGACCGCGAAACCGTGCGCGCCGTCGCGAACGACCACGGATCGGGAGTTGCCGGCATCGGGTTCGACCACGTAGACCGCCGCCGAGCCGGCGCGAGCGATACGGCCAACCGGCAGGGTCGCGCGCAGCGGCGAATCGTCGATTACCGGAAGCGATACGAGCAACCCGGAGACAGCGATCAGAGCTGTCCAGCATAGCGCGAGCAGCGCAAGCGACGCAGCCGGCGCGACCGCCAAACGCACGACCGCGAACAACGACACACACGCAGCGAACACGACCGCGGGCAGCGACGCGTACGAGAACGATCGCACCGCCGCGTGCACGAGCGGAATCGCGCGATCGACGGTGAGCCCCGGACCGTACTCGCGGGCGAGCAGGACGATCCCGATGCTGAAGATCGCCGCGGCGTACCACAGCATGAACTTGACGACCAGCCGGATCGCTACTCTCACCGAAATATCGTAGCATGCGGCCACTCGGAATGCAATAAAGGATGAGCGGGTGAATAATGCTCGTTTCGGCGGGTAGTACAGGGAGAGTCATGGCCGAGCTCGATGAACAACAGCTGATGATCCGCGCCCGAAGAGGTGACGCCGACGCATTCGGCGTGATCGTCCGGTGCTACCTCGAACGGATCTACCGGGTTGCGCACAGGATCCTCAGGAACCACGACGACGCGGCGGAGGTCGCGCAGGACACGTTCCTGCGCGCGTATCGCGGTATCGACCGCTTCGATCCCGACCGGCCGGTGTTTCCGTGGCTCTATCGGATTGCGCGCAACCTCAGCCTGAACCGGATCGAACGGACGCGGGGCCGAGAGACGTCGCTCCCGGAGTTCGACACGATCGAGTCACGGCTCGGCGGACCGGAGGAGAGCGCGATGATCGCGCAGGACGCACGCGAGGTTCGCTGCGCGGTTGCATCGCTGCCCGAGCAGTTTCGGACGATCATCGAGCTCAACCACTTTGAGGAGTGCTCGTACAGTGAGATCGCGGCGATCCTCGACATTCCGATCGGAACGGTGATGTCGCGGCTCTACCACGCCCGGCGCCGGCTGCGGCAGCTTCTCGAACAGGAGGATAGAGACTATGCAGATCAACGACGATAAGAGCACCGATGCGTTCGGTGACATCCTGATCCGCGTCCAGGCGCTCGTGGACAACGAGCTTCCGGCTGAACACATCGACGAGGTGCTCGCGCGCATCGCGTCGGACCGGGCGCTTTCGGCAGAGTACGCAGCGCAGCTGAAGCTGAAACAGAAACTGAGAAGCGGGATGAGCCGGGTACCCGACGAATGGCTGCGAAACGCCGAACGGCGTGTCTCGCGCAGGATCACCAGAGGATCGGGACTCGCGCTCCTGATTGGATCGTACGCGCTGCTCCTTGGGTACGCGATCTACTCGTTGTTCACCGACCCCGGCGTCCCGTTGATCGTGGCGGTGCTGTCTGGAACGCTCGTCCTGGGCGTGGCGTTCTTGCTCATCAACGCGATCGCGGATAGAGTTCGGGAGAGCCGAACCGACCGGTACAAGGAGATCGTCAGATGATCCAGACCACGACCGACGAGATACCCGGGAAGAGAGTAACGAAGGTTCTCGGGCTCGTCCGGGGGAACACGATTCGCGCGCGTCACATCGGCAAGGACATAGCCGCCGCGTTCAAGAACATCGCCGGCGGAGAGATCACCGATTACACGAAGATGATGGCCGAGAGTCGTGAGCAGGCGATCGACCGGATGGTCGAGGAAGCCGCGAGCCTTGGCGCGAACGCGATTGTAGGGATCCGTTTCACGACGAGCTCGGTCATGCAGGGCGCGGCGGAGATCCTGATCTACGGAACCGCGGTAGTCGTCGAGGATACGTGAATCAACAGGTTATGCACAACCCGGTGACTGAACGGCCTCGCTATTTTGGAGAGAGTTGAAGGACAGACCGGGCGGCGAATGAGCGAAACCGCACTTGGCAAGCCTTATCTCTATAACATACAGTGAGTTACGTTTCGTCAAGGGGCTCAGCGGCTTTTTTCGTCGCCTTTGTGAAGGCCTATAGCTTAAAATCTGTGTAGCAGTACATCCTTCCAGAAAGTATCCACGGGTTATCCACAACCCTGGAATTCGGCCGGTCGACCGGTAGTCCCGCGTGCGAATCGGCCGGAACCTCAAGCACGTACCCCGCACCGCGTCGGCTGACGATCCGAGGGCACGCCGCCGGGTCGCCACCCCCACGCACAAGGCGCCGGCGCAGCCGCGACACGTGCGCGTCGAGCGCACGGCCGTCCCGACGTACCCCGGCGGCGGCCGCAAGCGCATCGCGGGTAACCACCCGGCCGGGCTGTCGTGCCAGAATCGCGAACAGATCCCGCTGCGTGCGCGACATCGGGAGGGCGTCGAGCAGCAACGCGACCGAATCGGGCAGGAGCCCCGGCGAACCGGCCGACGCGCAAGCGGTCCGCGCAAGCCGGGTGATCCGGAACTCGAGCTCGGCTCTGTCAAACGGAACGACGATCAGATCGTCGCACGCGTCGGCGTCCAGCGCAGGGACGCACGCCGCGTGCGCGACAGCGAGCAACGGAGCACGTTGGGGTCGAGTCGGCAGGTCGCAGAGCAGCGACGCCGGCACCACCACCACGACACCGACGTCGTGCGACAGCACCGCTTCTACCTCGGAGGGTGACAGGTGGCGTTCATCGCAGCGGGCGAATGCCTGAGCGACGAATGGTTCGATCGAACGGTCAACGCCAAGAAACACGACAGCGATCGCGCTTCCGGCGTTGGTCGTCAAGAATCTTCCTGGAGCTTCTTCTTGAGCTTCTCGAGCTCGTCGTCGACGTCATCGCCAACCGCATCCGCGGCGTTCTCACCGGACCTTCCCGAGGCAGCGCCGGAGGCACCGCCGGTACCAGCAGCGGTCGGGCCGCCGTCGCGCTTGTCTTCGATCGCGACACGCTTCTTCAGGTCTTCGAGCATCGCGTCGGTGTTCGACGATCCGGCCTCGAGCTGCGCGAACTGCTGTTCAAGGTTGTCACCGCCGGTCGTGAAGTGCTCGATCTCCGCCATTGCATCGTTCTCGGCCTCGAGCTGATCCATTCGCTTGCTCATCTGCTCGAACGCCTCAAAGGCCGACGTGTCGGACAGACCGCCGATCGTTTCGTTGATCTTGCGCTGCGCCTCGGCTCGTTTCGAGCGCGCGATGATCAGGTTCTTCTTGCGCTGCGCCTCTTCGATCTTCGCCTGGAGGCTGCGAAGCGCGCTCTTGAGCTTCTCTACCGCCTCGTGCTGAGCCTCCCACTGCTCCTTGTACTGCGTGGCCGTCTTGTCGAACTCCTGCTTGCGCATGAGCGCTTCGCGGGCCAGATCGTCCTTCCCCGCGCGCACCGCGAGCATCGCCTTGCGCTCCCACTCGGCGCCGGCGGCGAGGTTTTCCTTCACCTGTCGTTCGAGCTTCTTTTCGTCGGCGATCGCACCGGCAACGCTCTTCTTCGACTCGATCAGCTGCTGGTTCATGTCGACGATCAGCTGGTTCAGCATCTTCTCCGGGTTCTCGGCCTTGCTGATCATGTCGTTGAGGTTCGACTTCACGACGCGTCGAAAGCGATCAAAAATGCCCACAATCCCCCCTTAGGTCGCGTTCCGGTATCTGGAAAGCGTCGCGTAGTGCTGCGCCAGCGCAAGACCGGTCGAGTCGAGCGATGCCTGGAGCTCTTCGATGTCCATCGTCGGCAACTCGAGCGAGTCGATCAGTATCACGCTGGTGTCTTCGAGTGCGTACGCTCCGTGGACCATCTCGGCGTTCAGCCGCAGGAGGTCCTCGAAGAAGGCCTCGCGATCGGCATCCGGCACCTGCATGACGGTGGCGCGCAGCGTGACCAGATCGTCCTCGACGAACACGACCACCGACGAAAGCCCGTTCGCCTCATCGGATATCACCCACATGTTGTCGTCGACTTCCTGGTACGTCAGATCGAGGTTTATGAAGAACCCCTCGAGCTTCTCTTTCGCCGTTGTCGCCATCATCAGCTCCTTCTACGCAGCCGGTGCGCTCCGCTTGGAGTATAACATACCAACGTGAGGAATGTGTTACCGAAGCGATCGTCCGGTCTGGCTGGACTATCCGAGGAACACCTGTCCGGCGGTATCGATCGCAAGAATAGTCTTGCACTCTGAACAGCGGAATCGCCCTGCCTTCGTCGCCTTCAGCTTCTTGCCGCAGATCGGGCATTTGAAGATCTTGGGGAAGACATCCGAGCGCTGTGGTGTTCCGCCCTTCGAGAAGAACTCCACGGCCTCATCGAGGCTGTCCTTGATGTTGAAGAACTGGGAGAACCCAAGGAGCTGGAATACCTCGTAGACCTTGGGCTGGATCTCCAGGAGGACTACGTCACCGCTGCGAGGACGAACGGCCTTCAGGAACGCGGTGAACGAGCCGATGCCCGTGCTCGACACGTAGTTGAGCCCGGCGCAGTGGAAGATCAGACGAGTGAAGTTTCCCTCGATCGCGCGGTTGACGCGCTTCTGGAACGAGTTCGAGTTGTACGTGTCGATATAACCGGTCAGAAACAGGACGAGCCCGCCTTCGACGCCGTCTATCTTCTGCAGCTTGATCTTGAGGCTGTCGTCTTTCTCGTCATCGAAACCAGGAACGATGTCGTTGTTCGTCATGTCTTCCTTACCTTCACCGTCGTCGGACGGCCGGAATCAGTGCCGTATACTATGCAGGCACCGTGGTTTTGTCAAACCTCCATTCCTCCCAGCATATCGCGCTATTCGCCGAAATCCACCGGAAAGACAGCACCATTCACAGAATCGGAACCACGGCTCAAAAGATGAAGAACATGATACCCGATCTCATCGGTTTTGACCATACGCCCCATCGGACGAGCCGCGGCGATCGCACGCGCGCGCCGTTCGTCGTAGTACTCGGTCTCCACGTACCCTGGCGCGATCATGTTGCACGTGACGTTGAACTCGGCGTTCTGCCGCGCGACCGATCGCGTCAGCGACGCAAGCCCGCTCTTTGCGGCGGCGTACGCGCCGATCAACCGGAACCCCTCGATCCTGTCAGACCGGGGCCCGCCGAACAGGATGATGCGCCCGTAGCGTCGCTCGCGCATCCCGTGAAGTATCCGCCCGACCAGAATCGCGGGTAACGTGAGGTTCAGATCGATCATCCGGCGCCAGCCGTCGGCCGTCATATCATGGATCGGCGACTCGATGTACGGCCCAAACGAGCAGACGAGGATGTCGACGCGTCCGGCGCGCGCAAGCAGCTCGCAACACTGTTCATCGAGTCGATGCGGGTCGAACGCGAGCAGGATCGTTTCGACGATCGGACGTACGTCGGCCCGGCGTCCGACGTCGGCCGCGTCGCGCGCGCGATACGCAGTCCGGTCGAGGCGTTCGACGCTGGTGCCGCCGTGGATGACCAGATCCGCGCCGGCGCGCGCGAGCGCTACCGAAGCCTCTGCGCCGATGCCTCCGCTCCCACCGATGACAAGCGCGCGTCTGCCGGTCAGAAACCGCTCCATACCCGGCAATATAGACCAACGAACCGTCGGCTGCTATAGTCGTCGGCAGGAGGTCCCGATGCGCCGAACCCTTGCGATACTGCTCGTACTCGTCGCGGTGACGGCCGCCGGGATCACTCCGGACGACTTCGACGCGGTCGTGGACTTCGACGCATCGATCGAGTCGATCGCGTCGCTCGTCAGGCGCGGCCTGTACGACCAGATCGATGTCGAACGCTACGTCGTCCTTCAGGGCACCGTCGCATCGGTACAGGTGTTCGACCCCGATGCCGACACCTTCCAGGCGCTCGTCGAGCTCGTATCGAGCGAGTGGGAGGATCTTCGCTCGATCAGGGTCGACCGGATCTACGTCCTCGTCGAGGGCCCCGACTTCGCCGCACGGTTCCAGAGTTCGCCCGCCGCGGACGCACCGGGCCAGAGTGCGCGCGCGCCGCTCGTAACGCCAAACTCCGACCTCATGGTCGTCGGTCCGTTCATCGGGACCGCGCCGTCGGAGACCGACGAGGAGCTTGCGGTCATCTACGCGGTGAAACTGCGGTAGATACAGGATCGGCTGCGTGCAGCTCCGGCGCGGGTTCGATACCCCCGAGGCGGTCATCGAACCGCAAATCCGCTGCGGTGATCCGCGGGCCCGACGCGAACAGCATCGACCGCCACACAACGTTCTTCAGCTCACGGGTATTTCCCGGCCACTCGCACGACGACAAGCGCGTGATCGCGTCGTGTGAGAAGGTAGGCATGACCGATAGCCGCTCGGTGCGCGCGAGCAGCAACTGGAAGTGCCGCACCAGCAGCGGGATATCCTCGCTTCGGTCGCGCAGCGGGGGGACGTTGAGCGGGACCACGTTGATCCGGTAGTAGAGATCGCTACGAAACGCGCGGCGCGCAACTTCCTTCGACAGATCGCGATTGGTCGCGACAACCAGTCGCGCGCTCGACCGCTGCGGGCTGACGCCGCCGACGCGGTAGAACACGCCCGATTCGATCGCCCGAAGAAGCTTGACCTGCGACGCGAGCGACAGCTCGCCGATCTCGTCCAGGAAGAGCGTCCCACCGTCTGCGAGCTCGAACGCCCCGGGGCGGCTCCGCGCGTCGGTGAATGCGCCGCGCTCTGTCCCGAACATCTCCGCCTCGAACAGCGCGTCGGGAATCGCGCCGCAGTTTCTGGCGACGAGCCGGCAGTGGACGCGCGGAGACAGTTCGTGGAGCGCGGTCGCGACAAGCTCCTTGCCGACCCCCGACTCACCGGTAACTACGACCGGTGCCGACGCGCCGGCGATCCGTTGAATATCCGATCGCAGACGGGTAATCACGGGACTCATCCCGACGATTGACGGGACTGGATAGGGCAGATTGGGCCAGATCGGACCGACGGTCCGCACCAGCGCACGCATCACGGCGCGGCGCAGCTCCCGATCGGGGCAGGGACTGCGGATCACGTCGCACGCCCCGCGGTGCATCGCGGCAACTACAAGATCCGCAACCGGATTTGCACTCATCGCGACGATCGGCGCCGACGTCGAGCCGACGCTCAGCAGATCGACCAGTTCAAGCGGGTCGATCGTGGAGAGGTCAAGGCTGAGGACTACAACGTCGGGGTTCTGGTCGCGGACGAAGTCGCTCGCGAGCGCTGCTCGCGTATACGGAATGACGGTGAAGGTGTTTCCGAAGAGCCGATCGATGTGCTGAGAGACTGCAGTATCGCTGTCGATGACGACGACCTTGGGCACTGCGCGCTCCAAAGAGCACCATAGCCGATAGCGTCGCGTTGGTCTACGGAAATAGACGTTCCATGATGTCTATTTTCCAAAGTCGCACGCAGTACGGCCG
>SKVA01000539.1 GCA_007129695.1 Spirochaetaceae bacterium
ACGTCGATGTCTGCGACCTCCTGTTCGACCGAACCGGTCAGCTGTGGGAGAAAATCGACGTCGAAACCGGTGAGATCGCCGGCGGCGAGTACGAGGCTCAGCCGATGCTCGGCTGGAGCGCCGGGGTCTACGTCGCGCTGCGTGCGATTCTGGACGAACGCGATGCTTGAGCGGCAGCGCCGTGAGGCGATTCTGCGCCTGGTCGACCTCTACGAAATCGTCAGTATCCACGATGTCGGGGAGGCGACCGGAGCGTCCGAATCGACGCTCCGTCGCGACTTCGTCGCGCTCGAACAGGAACGGCTCGTACGGCGTGTCCGTGGCGGAATCCAACGCGACGGAGCCGACCGCGAAGACTCGCCCACGCCGTCGGGTCGCGCTCCGTTTGACCTGCGAGCCACGGTCAACACGGAGAAGAAACGGCGGATCGCCAGACGCGCGTGCGGCCTAATCACCGACGGCGACACGATCTTCATCGACGGCGGCACGACGACATACCAGATGGTAGAGTACCTGTCGGCGCTCGCGATAACCGTGATCACTAACTCGTTCGCGATCGCCTCCGCGCTCGTCGACGGTACGCCAACCGTGATCATTCCCGAGGGTCAGATCGACCCGGCATCGCGACTGATCCTCACGACGATCGACCCCGATCCGTTCGGAAACTACGCGGCGAGCAGGGCGTTCATGGGAATCGAAGGCGTGAGCGCGGCCGGCCTCACCAACTCGGACAGCCGCGTGATCCAGGCCGAGCGGTCGATGATCCGCCACGCGTCAGAGTTGATCGTAGTCGCCGACGGGTCCAAGTTTGGCCGCAGGGGCCATCTTGCACTCTGCCCGATCGAGGCGGTCGCGACTGTGATCACCACCACGGACGCCGACGGTGAGATCGTCGACTCGCTACGCGACCGGTCGGTATCGGTTCTGCAGGTGTAGCGTACCCTACTCCTGCGCGGGGTTCAGGATGCGGGAGAGCGTCTTTGAGATCCCGGCCGCCGCCTTCTCGGCATCGGTCTTCGGGACGCGCGCGTCCTTCCAGATCGTCTCCGCGAAGAACGCACGCACCGACTCGAGCACGTTTTCATCCTTGTACGCGATATACGCGAAGTTCTCGCCGGTCGGCTCGAGAATCGTGAAACTGCCGTACGTGATCACCGGCTCTCTGCCCATGATGATCCGGTCCTGCCGCTTCGTGACGAAGGTATCGACTTCCTTGAACCGGTACGGAATGGAATGGTTACCGTCGCGCATCGCCGGTTCCATGTGCTTCCGGTTGTAGCTTGCCGGCTCAACGACGATGAACTGCTTGTATCCGTCGGCCTGGAAGACGATGCCTTCCTCGGTCCGGTAGAAGTCCTTCACATTCGCATACGACGTGACCTCGTACTTCGTATACGTCGTCGCGGTATCGAAGTACGACGTAATGATCAGACCGCCGTCGGTCGGCAGCGCGTTCGCCAGATACGCCTCGAACAGTTCCTTGATCTGTGCCATACATCCCTCTCCTGGTGACTCTGCTTCGAGTATATGCCGCCGAAACCCGTTCGTCAAAGATATTCCGATTGTGGTAACCGAATCACGCCGATACAATGGAGCGAATGGCGCCGGGCACTAACCGCCTGCATCCCGAGCAGGCGCTTCATCTGTTCAAGATCTCCCGGTCGGCCAGCCTGGGCGACCTGAACCGCGCGTACCGCGCGCTCGCCAACAAGTACCACCCCGACCGCCACCCCGACCGCGAGGCGTGGGCGCATCAGGCGATGACGAAGATCAACCTGGCCTACGATACCGCGGTCGATTACCTGGGCGCGCTGCGCTACGAGGAGATCGAGCAGCGGCTCGATCGTCAGATCAAGGCGCATGACGACTTCATGGCCGTCTTCACGATCGTCGCCGACCGCGTCCTCGACGCGATGTTCACGTACTACCAGTACGGGCTCGACAACACGCACCAACGCGCGTCGGGTACGCCCCGGATGCGCTACCGCCGAGCGGTCAAGAACCTGGTCGCGGCGGTCGACCGTATGAACGAGCTGCGCGCGCCCAACCCGATAGACGCCGAGACGCGATCGACGTTCACGACGTTCGCGCACTCGTTCCTGCGCTGCATTCAGCTCACACGGGTACTGTCACCGTCGAGCCCGTCGGCGGAGCGCCTGGCCTACCGGCACTACCACCAGGGCAGCGTCGCGCTCGACTCGGCGATCAGGCGTACCTTCTTCAAGGCAGAGCTTTCCCGCCCGCACGAGATGGCTTCGCCTCAGAACCTGTCGGTAGGACTGAATGAGTTCATGACACTTATGACCAAGTTCAGCCAAAGCAGCTGGGTCACGGAAACCGCGCTCAAGCTCCATCTTCTGGACAGCTTCAGGGACGTGCTCAAGCTGGCCGAGCGCTACGAAGCGCTCGGCCTGTAACCGTCGTCAAGCCGAGGCTGCAGCGTCGTCGAGCCGAGGCTGCAGCGTCGTCAAGCCGAGGCTGCAGCTCCCGCGGCCGCTTCCGCTGCGACGTTCATCTTCGCAACGGCGTGCTTCGCGATCGGGATACCGTACGGCGAGCAGCTCGTGTAGTTGAGCCCCGCCTCACGCACGTAGACGATGTTCTCCGGCTCCGCGCCGTGCTCACCGCACAGCCCCATGCTGATGTCGGGGCGGGTGAGCCGACCGCGTTCGGCGGCGATCTTGATCAGCTCCTTGACCTGCGGGCCCAGGATCTTGAACGGGTTCGCCTCGAGCAGGTCGAACTCGTTGTAATCGCTGAAGAAGCCGTTGAAGTCGTCGCGCGACAATCCGCACGTGGTCTGCGTCAGATCGTTCGTTCCGAAACTGAAGAACTCCGCGTAGCGCGCGATCTGGTCGGCGTTCAACGCGGCCGCAGGAAGCTCGATCATCGTTCCGACCTTGTAGTCGAGCGACCCGCCCTTGAACTTCTTCTTGACGCGCTCCTCGATCTCCTTGATCCCGACAATCGCCTTGCCCTCGATCCGCTTCCCGTTGCGAATCGTCTTCATCTCGGTCTCGCTCATGATGAGCGGAATCATGATCTCCGGCTTCGGGTTCATCTTTTCGCTCTTCAGCTTGTACGCCGCTTCAAAGAGCGCCTCGACCTGCATGTTGTAGATCTCGGGGTAACTGATCGCGACGCGGATGCCACGATGCCCGAGCATAGGGTTGAACTCCTTCAGCAGATCGCAGCGCGCGCGCACCTCGGCTTCGGTGACCTTCGGATAGATCTTGCGGAAGTACTTGATGAACTCGTCCATGCTCTCGCGAGTGTGCGGCAGGAACTCGTGCAGCGGCGCATCGAGCAGACGGATCGTCACCGGCAGCCCGTCCATGATCTTCAGCAGCTCGTAGAAGTCCTTCACCTGGAATTTCTTCAGTTCAGCGAGCGCTTTTTCGCGATCCTCGCGGTTGGCGGTGATGATCATCGTACGGAACTTGAGGATGCGGTCGGCCGCAAAAAACATGTGTTCGGTCCGGCACAGACCGATCCCATGCGCGTTGAACTTGCGCGCGAGCAGCGCGTCCTTGGGCTGATCGCCGTTGCAGTGGACGTCAAAGTCGGGCGTGATGTGCTTTTCGCAGATCGCGAGGAACTCCAGGAGACCGCTCCCCTCCGGGCTCGGCTTCGTGAGTTCACCCGAACCGAAGTAGATCGTCGGATCCTCATAGTACGGAACGTTCAGCGTGATGTAGTCACCCTGCTTGACGATCTTCTTTCCGATCTTCATCTGGTGATCGCCCCACTCGATTCCCGGGTAGACCAGAGCGACCTTCCCAAGGCTTCGCGCGACGACCGGTGCGTGACTCGCGTAACCGCCTTCGCTCGCGAGGACGCCGGTTGCGACTTCGATCGCCTTGACGTCTTCGGCAAAGGTCGACGGCATCGCAAGGATGAAGTTCGCGTCCTCATCCTTCTGCACCGCCATCCGGTACGCCTTGATCAGCTCATCGGTATCGAAGAAGACGCGACCGATCGCGGCACCGACCGATCCGGCGATTCCGCCTTCGGCGGTGCCGAATCCCTTGACGCTACCAAGATCAAGCGCAGGGTGGAGAATCTCACTCAGGCGGCCCGGCTTCACCGTTTCGATGATGTACTTGTCGTCGATGACCTTCTTCTTGTGCAAATCCAGGAGCGTCTTCAGCTCGGCCTGCGCGCTCTTGTTCACGACATCGTTCTGATCGATTACCCAGAGCTTGCCCTGCTCGACCGTGAACCTGACCCGACGGATCTCACGGAAATGCTTCTCGAGCTCAGACCCGATCTTGTCGAGCGCCGACTTGTACTTTGGCGCGATCTTTGCGATCGGCTTTCCTTTGATCGCGGTCTCATCGAACGCGCCTTCGAAGAACTCACCGGAGATGCCACTCTCACCGGTGATTATGTCGCGGGTCGAGAAGGTTCCAAAGAGGCTCTCCTTCCCGAAGTTGCCGAATACCATCGTCTGGACCAGGATCGCCGAGTCGGACGAGCTCTGGTTGATCTGAAAGAGCTGGTGGTAGAGCTTGAGCACATAGCGAAGTTGTTCGTAGCAGTCGGTGAAGACCTCGTCGGGGAAGACCGAACGGTTCTTCTCGATCGCGGTGACGACCGCCTTTTTCGAGTCCTTCTGTCGCGCCGCATCCGCGAACGCGCTCTTCGCCTTCTCGAGCGCCTTCTTGCGCGCAGCGGGCACCCCTTCGCTCAGGAGCTCCATCTCCGCGATGTTCGCGAACACATTGCCGAACTCATGGTACGCGAACTGCTGTCCGACGTACGACGCGAATCCTTCGACGGTCTGCTCCGATAGTCCGATGTTGTGGATCGTCGAAAACGTATTGACCATGTTCAGCATCGGGCTTTCCACGACCTTGATCAGCAACGGGTTGTCGGGATCGTCGAACTGCTTGCCGTAGGTCTGCTCCATGTCGGCGATCGGATCCTGGAGCATGTCAAAGACGCCCTTCTCGTCGGCCGCGATCCGGTTCAGCGTGTCGTTGAGCATCAAGAAGCCGGGCGATATCGGCGCACCGAGCGACGCGAGTTCCATCACGCGGCGTCCGCGGCTGCCTACGGCCTCGAGTGCCTCCGGATCGGTCAGGTACTCAGTGCTGCTGAACGAGTAATACTCTTGCATTCCATCTCCCTCTTATCGGACCGCCTCGCTACCGGTACGGACCGGGGCCCCGGGCAGAAACTAGAACAGATCGAGAACGCGGTCGATGCCGCCCTTCAGAAACGCCTCGAACCGTGGGCTCGCGCCTTCGTACAGGTAGCGCTGCAGCTTGCGCACGTCGGCGATGTTCTCGCCGGCGACGCTGAACATGATCGGCGTCCCGTGCTTGACCTTGCCCCACTTGAACAACGAGTTGATGTCGTTGATGCGCTCGTTCTCGTACCAGATCAGCACGTCGAGCCCGGCGTACTTGTTCCGGTAGCTCGCAATGACCTTCTTCCACGCCTCGACGTTGCCGTTGTGGAACAGCTCATTCGTGACCACGACCGAATACTTCGGCGTAATCGCACGACGCCCCCCCGCAGACGGCGCGGCAGTAGCGGTGACGCCCGAAGCCGTGGGCGCGGCGGCAGCCGGTTTGCGCGGCGCGTCGTACGACGGCGGCGGAGGCGGCGGAGCCGACTCGTACACCTTCCGTGGTGCCCGGTACGCAGTGTCGCTCTTGACCTTGCGCCCGTAGAGCAGCTTCACGAAGTCACTCGCTGCCGATTCGAGCACGTCACGGTCCAGGCGTTCTACCGCTGGTCCGACCAGAATAAGACAGTACTCGTCGTGAACGAGCGGAAGCGAATCGTCCCAGTGTGCTTCATTGGCAGGGTTGATCGCATAGAGGCCCGCCTGCGGATGGTAGTAGCACAGTACGATGTGTACCTTGCCCCACTTCGACGTCGCGTCGATCAGGTCGTCGACGTCTTCGATCGTGCGCTCCAGATTGTGCGGAACGCATACGTAGTCGAGTTTGTCGACCAGGATCGCGTTCAGTATTGAACGCACCTGGTAGCGGTCGATCGATCCGTCTTCGATCGCATCGTTGACCGAGTCGGCAAGGTTGAACCCGTCCGCGACATCAGCCGCGAACGCGTTCACACTCTTGAAGTGCCGCAGGGCGGCGTTGAAGCCGGCCCTGCGGGAAAGAAGATTCAGCGTATTTTCCATACCCTACAGTTCTTGGAGATCGTCGGCCTTTCGTCGACGCCGCGACGGCGTGACATCGGCCTTCCCCTTCACCCCGGCATCGCTCGCCTCTTCGGCATCATCGGCGGCGCTGAAGTGCGCGATTTCCGGATCCCGAGCGACGATATCCTCGTCAACCGCAGAGCCGAAGCTCTGGTTGAGGTCCTCACGGATCGTGCTGCGGCGGCGCTTGAACGTCGCGAACGCGGCGTCCTGGAAGCCCTTCGATACGCCGTGGAGGAACTCGTTAAGCACGTTCGCCATGCCGTTCAGCGTGAACTTCTTGCGCTTGATGCTCGTGATGTCGACGTCGAGGATCAGCCCCGGCTGGATGTGGTACGGGTTGATCAGGTAGTCGAACTCCTCGAACTCGCGGCGCAAGAACTCGATCCGCTTGTCGACCTCGACGCGCTCCTTCGGATTCAGGTGCCCGTAGATCACGCTCACCCGCTCCTGCGACCGGCCGAGCATCTTCTTCAGCAGCGCCTTCTCGTGGAGATAGGTCTGGTTGAGCCGTTCGACGTCGGTGTCTTCGGCCTTGATGCGCAGGATCTCGTTCCAGGTCTTCTCTACCTCTTCGTAGATCGGATCGCCGGACTCCTGCTTCGCGCGCCGGATCCGTCCGCGCATCCGCTTCGCGACATCGTCGAAGTCGTTGACCTTCATACCGCTCTTGTTACTGTCGTAGAGCGCGTTGACGACGTCCCACATGTGCGTGATTTCAACCCGGAACGCGTCCATCTGCTTGTCGTACGCGTCGCGCTCCTTCAGCAGCTGCTCCTGATCGAAGTACTTCAGGCGCATCTGGTAGCGCTCGTCGGGCAGGTTGTTGACGTCGGTGTCCTCGTACTCGCGCACGACGAGCTCGCGGGCGTTTTTGAGGTTTTCTATGAACTGATAGCCCATCTTCGACGTGTCGAGGATCGCCGTCAGCGAGTTCACCGCGGTGTTGAAGCCACGGTTGCGGATGTTCTCTGCGTCGATGATCTTCTTGATGTTCTCCCGGATGTTGAGCGGGTCGAACTCCTTCGGATCGATCTCTGCACGAAGGCCTTCGATCTTCTCGACGAGCGCCTTCGCCATGAAGGTGTAGCGCTTGGAGCCTTCGTCCTCAGAGTCGTCGTCGGTGAACTGCGGAACGCGCTTGATCTTTTCGAAGATCACTTCGCTGTCGGACAGCTCGTCCTTGCCTTCATCGACCAGCTCGTCCTGGTAGCGCTCCACTTCCTGCTCGATCAGCGTCATGATCGTCTTTGAGATCTGGTCCTTGATGAGGAACTCGACGGTGACCTGGTACTGGAAGATCGGGCTGATCAGCTCGGAGTCGAGGATGTTGACGCTGAGCTTGACGTCGCTGACGTTCTTGGGCTTGTGGAGGTTGTCCTTGAACGCACACTTGACGATCGAGTACGCGTTCTCACCACGGATGAACGCGCCGACGTCGGCCTTCTGCCGCAGCAATGCGTTCGTCTCGTTCTCCAGATCGTTCATCCCGCGCTGGATGTGCCCCTGGAGGTGGCCGTACATGTTGACCATCGACTTTTCGATCTCGCCGGTGTTGAACTTGTCGGCACCGCCGATCTGGTCGAGCATCTCGGCGATCTCTTTGGGCGAGTACCGCGCGAGCGCCTTGGACTCTTCCTTGTCTACGAAGTTACGAACCTTCTTCACCATCTCATCTTCAGCGGTA
>SKVA01000293.1 GCA_007129695.1 Spirochaetaceae bacterium
ACCGCGGCGACGAACGCCTTGATCCCCGCAAGAAACCCGATGTAGAAGTTGATCTGTCCGATGTGCGAGCTGATCAGTACACCGCCGATCGCGGCGGTCGCCGACCCGATCACGAACGTGAGGCTGATCACGCGGTCGACGTTCACGCCGGTGAGCATCGCCATTGTCCGGTCCTGCGCGGTCGCGCGCATCGACTTGCCGATGCGCGTGAACTTGATGAGGATCGTGAGAATGACCATGACCACCGCGGTCGTCACGAAAATGATCAGCTGCGACGAACTCAGTCCCGATATCCGGTCCAGGAATCGAAACGTCGGCAGAATCCGCGGAAACGGGAGAAACTCGCTCGTCTGCGCGAGTCGTACGTAGTTCTGCAGAAAGAGCGACATGCCGATCGCGCTGATCAGCGCCGACAGGCGTGGGGCGTTACGAATCGGCTTGTACGCGATCTTGTCGAGCGCGTACCCGTACATCGACGACCAGACGACCGCTACCGCTACCGCGATCACGATGATCGCCGCGACCGGGAAGTTCAGGTACGTGAACAAGCCCACCATGATCAACGCGCTGAACGCACCGATCATGTAGACTTCACCGTGCGCGAAGTTGATCAGCTGGATGATGCCGTACACCATCGTGTACCCGAGCGCGAGCAGCGCGTAGATGCTACCCCGTGTCAGGCCGCTGAAGAAGAGGTTCCAGAACAGCTCCCAGTTCATGATGTCCGCCTCGTCGTGGAGTTGCCCGGCCTTTCAGCGGGCCAGAAGAAGGATGGCTGCCCCAAAGGGCAGCCATCCGGCTATGAACGAACGGTCAGTCGCTGACCTGCACGAATCGGCCGCTCTGAACGCGGTAGACCGAGAATCCGACGCCGGTCGCATTGCCGTCGGCGTCGAAGGTCAGCCGTCCGAGCGGAGTGTCGACTTCTTCGCTGCGGAGCGCCGCGATGATCGCGTCGTAGTCGGTCGAACCGGCTTTTTCGATCGCGTTGAACAGCGCGAGCGCCGCCGCGTACGCGTTCATGAAGAACGCTCCCGGCTCTTCGCCGAAGCGTGCGACGTGCGCCTGGATCGCCGCGAGGGCGATCGGGTTGTCACCGGTGTCTTTGGGGCTGGTGGAATACACGCCCTCAGCGGCGGCGCCGGCGACGTCGATGAACGTGTCGTTGAAGATTCCGTCGCCCGACATGAACGCCGTGTTCAGTCCTCTGCTGCGCATCTGATCGACCAGCTTCGACGCTTCCGGGTGGTAGCCGCCGAAGATCACCAGGTCGGCATTCTCAGCCGCGACCCGGTTGATGATCGCCGAGTAGTCTACCGCACCGGCGGTGATGCCTTCGAACAGAACGACCTGGACCCCCGCTTCCTGCAGGTATCCCTGAGCGAACTCGGCGAGTCCGCGGCCGTAGTCTTCGCGGTCGTGGAGCAGCGCGACGCGCTGCGCGCCGAGCTCGTCGACCGCGAACGCGACCTGGAGTGCGGCCTGCGCATCGTCCGGGGCGATCGTACGGAAGAAGTTCGGGAAGTCGGTCAGCGCCGGGTTCGTCGCCGACGGCGAGATCGACACCAGTCGTTCCGGCTCGTAGATCGCGAGCGCCGTGCTCGTCGCGCCCGAGCAGATGTGCCCGATGACCGCGACAACGCCGTCGCTCAGCAGCTTGGCAGCCGTGTTCGTCGCGACGTCGGGCGCGCACTGGTCGTCTTCGACGACCAACTCGATCTGGCGACCGAGCAGCCCGCCGGCCGAGTTGACCTGATCGGCGACCATCCTCGCCGCGTTGACCGTCGGCAGACCGAACGGCGCAAGGTCACCGCTATGAACGCCGGCGACGCCGATCTTGATCGTATCGGCCTGTCGCTGTCCGCCAGCGAACAACATGCCGACGCTCGCTACCAGAACTACCAAGACCATTACCACTCTTGACACTCTCATCCAGGTTCCTCCTTGGAATTGTTGGAGATTAGATGACTATCCCGACATGATGCAAATTTGTCAAGGCTCGGTCGCATAATTATGCGCACGAGAGGTCAGGAACGCGTCCATGTCGCGTAGCGTCGGTATCGCGAGTATCTCGTTGGCGAAGTCGGCGGCGGTCGACTCGTCCCACGACGACGCAACGCGGCGGACGGTCGGGATCAACCGCGGGGCGACGCTCAGCCTTCGGATCCCGATCCCAAGGTAGAACGGGATCATCATCGGGTCGGCCGCGCTCTCACCGCAGACGCTGAGGTGCTCGATCGCCGGTCCGATCCGGTGCGCGATATCGGCGAGCGTGCGCAGCACAACCGGATGGTGGCTGCGGTAGAGCTCGCCGAGCCGCTCGTTCGTCCGGTCGACCGCGAGTAGATACATGATCAGATCGTTCGTGCCGATCGACAGGAAGTCGCACCGCGATGCAAACGCTTCGATCGTCACGACGGCGGCCGGCAGCTCGACCATCGCGCCGATCCTCGGTGATGCGTTGTACGGTACGCCACGAGCGGCAAGCTCTTCGATGCACCGGGCGAGTTCCTCACGCGAGTCGTCGATCTCATCGACCGACGAGACCATTGGAAACATGATACCCAGGTCGGCGTCATGACCGGCGCGCAGCATCGCGCGCAACTGTTCCCGGAACAGCTCCCTGTTCGCCAGGGAGAACCTGATTCCGCGGACGCCCAGGAACGGATTGCGCTCCTCGTCGCGACCCGCGAGCAGTTTGTCACCGCCGATATCGGCGGTCCGCAGGACGACCGGCCGGCCGTTCATCACACGGATGATCGACCGGTAGACGCGGTACTGGTCCTCTTCGCCGATGTAGTCGTTGCGGATGATGAACGGAAACTCACTGCGGTACAACCCGATCCCGTCGGCCCCTTCGACGACCGCCCGGCGCGCATCGCTGAGGAGGTTCACATTTGCCGCGACCGACAGCCCGATAGCCGGAACGTGCGGCCGATCGACCGGCGGAGACTCGGGCGCACCGGTCGCCCGTTCGCCTGCATCGGGCTCGGTGTCGTCGGAAAACACGCGCTCAACCGCTGAGTCGGGGATCTGAGAGATCCCGTGGTCAAGGAGCTGCTCGGCGGTCGGGCTGATCAGCAGGCACCCGTCGTCGGAATCGAGCAGTAGCGGCGTGTGCGACGCGATTTCGAGCACCCGGTGGTCATCGGTGATCAGTACCGGCAGCCCGAGCGACTGCGCCAGTATATTGATGTGCGCGGTCAGCGCGCTTCCGATGATCACAAGGCCGGCTGCCTTTTCGACCGAGTAGCGCACCAGATCGGACGGGAGCACGTCCCCGACGATCACTATGTGCCCCGCGACGTCGAGTCGCTCGGCCGCCGCCGGTGCCAGCTGCGCAAGGAGTCGACGGCCGATGTCGCGCACGTCGTGCGCCTTTTCCGCAAGACGGGGCTCGCGCAGATCGCGGAACGTCCGTACGAAGGTCGCGACGACCGACTGCACCGCGTCCTCGGGCGTCTGCCCTGCGCGCACGAGCGCGCGTATTTCGCCGGAGAACGCGTCGTCCTGGAGCATCAGCAGGTGCGTGCCGAAGATCAGCGACACAACATCGTAGAAGTCGTCGCCGGTATCGGCGAGCATTGACTCGATCTCCGTGCCGGTGTCTGCGAGCGCGCGTTCGAGCCGCTCGAGCGCCTGGCCGCGATCCTCTTCGACCTTCTCGGTAACGCTGATCGTATCGCCGTTGCTGCGGACGACGAGCGCGGGTCCGATCGCGATGCCCTCACCGGCGCCGTGCCCGGGGATCGCGTCAGAGGGCTTCTCGATCGACGACTCATCCTCGTCTACCAGCTGATCGCCGATCGGGATCCTGACCTTGCCGAGCACCGCCGCGAGCTGTGCTGCCACGTCGTGGAAGAGCGCCGGCGCGCCTTCGTCGAATCCGTCGTGCCGGACGCCGACGATCGCCCCCGACCACATCGCACCGTCGTGGATCGGGGAGGCGATGCGTTCGCTCTTTGGCGCCGCGTGCATGAAGTCACGAAGCGTCGCGGGGCTCAGTTCGGCGCTTTCGATGCCGCGACGGCCGAGTACGCGCGGCTCCGCGGTCGATTCCCGGCCTGCGCGGTGGTCCGACACCCACCCGCGAAGCGCCAGCCGACCGGTCGGACGGTCGACCAGGTAGATCCCGACCACCGCGGCGGCGGTCGCTTCGCGCAGCGACTGTGCGACCGATGCGAGATAGTCGTTCAGGCACGACGTGGTCGTGTAGCACTCTTCGGGCGGGGTCGCGAGCGTGATAGGTTTCTGCACGAACAGAAACTATGACGAGCGCGGCCGCGCGTCAAACGCGCGGTACCGCTCGAGTTCATCCAGGAAGTTAGGCGTGAACACCGAACGGTCGGTGGAGTCGATCCGCTCGAGTTCCCAGAATCCGCCGTCGGAGATCTCCGCGGGATCGGGTCGGATCGGACCGTCCCAGACGACCCGATACGTCGTGACCATCTCCGACTCGTAGTCGTTGCTGTGGAGGTAGCGGTAGAGCCGCTCGGGCTCCACGCCGTCGATGCCGAGCTCTTCGCGCATCTCACGCACCGCGGCGTCGCGGTACTCCTCGCCCGCGTCCACGTGGCCGCCGACCGACGTGTCCCACTTCCCGGGCTGGACGTCCTTGTCGTCGGCGCGCTTCTGGAGGTAGAGGCGCCCCGCGGAGTCGAACACCAGGACGTGCGCGACCCGGTGGATCAGCGAGGGGTCTCCGTGGACCTGTGAACGCAGCGCCCGCCCGACCACGCGGTCGTGTTCGTCGATGACGTCGAACACCTCGGACTCAGGCGGCAGGGGAGCGCTGCTACGGCGCTCATCCATAGCGCGGGCCGCTCTGCTGCTGCATCGTCAGCGCGCGGATCGTCTGCTGGAGCTCCCTGATTTCGACCTTCTGCGCCGATATCAGTCGGATGAACTCCTCTGCCGACGCGTCGTCGGGCGACTGGTCGAGCCGTGTATGCGGATGCGGGTTGATGCTCCGGTAGTCCTGCTCGGCCTCTATCGCGGCGAGCTCGAAGCTGTCCTCGTATTCGTCAAGATCGAGCGGCATCTCCGGGAATCGCTCTGAGTGGACGATCTTCTGCGCCATCCGGTCGATCTCCTTGAGGATCAGCGAGTCGCGTCCAACGAGCGCGAGCGGCACGGTTTCGCCGACCGCTTCACGGACGATATAGTCGTAGTAGAGGAAGCCGAGGCACAGCGGCGTGACGTTCAGATTCTGCTCGATCAGCGCGCGAAGGCTCTGCACGATCTCCATGTCCTCGGGCCGGTCTCCCATGCTGACGACGATACTCGGCCTGAGCTTTGCGATCTCGGATCGAGCGGTCGCCGCGGCTCGCTTGCTGAGCTTCTCGATCCCGTTCAGGATGCTCGCGATCGTCGGCGTTGAGTTTGGCTGGCGCTCCTTCACGATGTCGGTCAGTAACCGCGTGACGCCCTTGTGGTCTGAGAACGTTTGCTGCAGCAGCCTGAACACCGCGTTCTTCAGGAATCCGTACGCGTTGAGGATCGACGGCGCCTGAGGCGTCGTCACCAGCACCCCGCTGTTCGACATCAGGAAGAAGTCGATCGTGTTGAAGTGGGTCCCTGAGCCCAGATCGATCAGGATGTAGTCTGCGTCGAGTTTCTCGATGTTCGCAACTAGACTGCGTTTCTGAGCGTACGACAGGTTTGCCGCGCCGGTGACCAGAACGTCGCCGGGGATGAAGTCGAGGTTAGGGTAGGGCGATCGCGCCCGGATATCGGCGAAGCTCACCGACTTGTCGGAGATGAAGTTGCCGATCCCCCTGGCTCGATTCTTGATACCCAGGTACGTGTGAAGATTCGATCCGCCCAGGTCCATGTCGATCAGGACGGTTCGCTGCCCAAAGCTCGCGAGCGCGATCCCCAGGTTCGCGACCAGCACGCTCTTGCCGACTCCGCCCTTGCCCGATGCTATCGGGAGAATCTTTCGCTCGGCGTTTTCGTTAATGATCACGACGCGACTCCACGATGATCAGTATAGTGCGGGCGGGTCTTTGCGAAAAGGCGATGGATCGGCTATAGTCCTTCAATAGCGGGGTTTTCATGCTAGAGCTGTTCGACCAGAACCCTCAGAGCCGTATCTTCCATGTCGACTCGGAGTGCTACGTCGTCTATCTCGGTTCGCATTGGGACGACTACCGCCCCTTCCTCCGGCTTGGCACGTCCACCGCGCTGCCCGCGACGCTTCCGCCGATCGTGTCGACGATCGTCGTTCCTGACGCACTGACCGGTAACCCGCTCGATGAGATAGCGTGTCTCGCCGGAGACGCAACCCCGGAGACACGCTACGTCGGCGACGTCGAAACCGTCGAGCACCTGAAGAGCTTCGTCGGACAGGATACGATACCCGTCGAAGCGATAGAGGCGGTCGACCACGAAGAGGACGACGGCCGGCACGTGCTCGTCTACTATTATAAGGACGGAAACCTCAAGATCAAGTTCCGGAAGGTCGAGATCCTCGACCTCAGGCGGAGAGAGAGTCTCGACCGCCACTTCGTCGCGCGCGCGCAGGAAGCGAAGAACGAGTACGGACGCAGTCCGTTCAAACTCCCCGGCGATGTCTACCAGCAGCCCGGGTTCACGGTCGTCGGCGGCGTCGCGTACCTGCAGTCGCGCGGGGAACTCGCCGCGCTCGAGCTGCGCGACGGCTACTTCTTCGAACTCTCCGCCGCGGGCATCGACGCCGATCGCGTGTCCACCGTGCGATCAGACGGCGTCGATGAGACGCTCATCAAGGTGTTCAAGCGCAGTCGCGCGAAGGAGCGCGCGCTGCGCGTCGTTTCCGCGCAGCCCGATCGCGTTCGCTCGGCGACCGAGCTCTTCCCGGAGAACAGCCTGCCCAGACTCAACGCACACCCGGTCGACGGAAACGGGGGAGCCTTCGGCTTTCACCGGTTCACGCTCGGGCAATCTTCGGGTCGGTTCGAAGCGCAGCTCGAAGGGTTCGACGCGCCGATCGTGTTCGGGAAGGCACCGAAGAAGCCGGGTCCGCGCACGGTCGTCGTCAACGTCGAATCGGGGACGCTCACGATCGGCGGACGCGCGACGCATCCGCTCCTTGACGGTGCGATCTACCACATCGTCGAAAAGCCGTACCCCCGCGCCGACCTCGAGACGCGCTTCCTGCCCGAAAGGAACTACCCGTACCGCGACCTGTTGAGCGACGCGGAAAACACGCTGCTCGCGCAGCTCGAGTACTTCCGGAACGAACTGTTCGCCGGTCGCGATCCGGCAAAGGTCGTTCGCACGATCAAGGGGCTCGACCCGGCCAAGGCGATCGGCAAGGCGGGCGGTATCCACCCGATCGTGCAGATAGTCCTACACAATTACAGGCACTACCTCGCGCACGTACGCGCGTCCGACCCGCAGCTCGCGCGCGGAGTCGACTCGCTCGCGTCGCTGCTCGATCGGCACGCAATCGATCGTGACGACGTTCCCGGCTTCCTCCCGATCGTCGGCGAGCTCGTGTTCGACGGTGAGAGCACACATCTGTTCTACCGCTTTGCAGCTCGCGTAACGAGCGACGGGTACGCGCACGCGCAGAAGGTCGCATCGTCGATCCTCACCCCGCCGAGCTTCGACTTCGAGTCGGAGCGCGCCCGTCTTGCCGACCTGATCGCCGGTCTTGCGACGCCCGAACAGATGAACGAGGCGCGGATGCGCCGCATCGCCGAGTCAAAAAAGAAGAAGGCTGCGACTGTCGTGACCGACGCGAACAGCGCCAACGACGCGAAGACGGGTGCCGCCGGTGCGTCGGGCGATAGAGCCGATACAGCGGCCGGATCGCGCGCAGCGGCCGGATCGCGCGCAGCGGCCGGAGCCGGTGGTTCGGCGGGTGATCGC
>SKVA01000434.1 GCA_007129695.1 Spirochaetaceae bacterium
ACCGACGCTGCGTCGTTCGACAGCTTCTGGGCCTTGCCAAGGATCACCGACAGGTCGACGGGGACGACCGTGATGCCCTGCCGCTGGAGGATCTTCTCGCTGAAGCGCACCGTCTGGAACGCAGCCGGGCGCGCGCCAATCGCGCCGATCCGGGCGCTCGTCAGCCCCTTCACGACGCGACAGACGCGCGCGAACGTGTCGAGATCGGCGGTGAACTCGTCGCTGTTGATGTCAACGGTATGGTTCTCGGTCCCGGTGAAGGGGATCCCGTGCTGCACCAGGTTGTTGCAGACGCTGATCTTCCCGCAGAAGCTGTCGCGCCGACCCTTCACGTCGACCTTGTCGACCTCGTCGTTGCTCGCCTGAACGAGAACGGGAACGTTGAGTTTCGCGCGGGAAATCGACTCGACGATGCCGATCTCATCCCCGAAGTTCGGGAGAATCACGACGATCCCGTCGATCTCCTCCGAGTGTTGCCGGAAGAGCGTCGCGCACTTGGCCGCATCGGCTATGGTCTCGACAGCGCCGTGCTCGGTCGCGTCGGCGGGCAGGATCACGCAGCCAAAGCCGAGCTTGTCGAACTTGGCGACGATCTCGTTGCGCGCGTTCTTCGCGTGGTCGGGGTTGAAGAATCCCCGCGTTCCGACGATCACGCCGAACGTGATCCGCTTCTGTGCTACTCTCATGACTCCTCCTGATGAATGCGCCGGGTGAACGCTTGATCGCTGCTGTACACATGATCATACGTGGTGGCGTCGACTCCGTCAACATCAAACTCTATCAGAAAACAAAGAGTAACGCAAATAATCGAAAACAAAGACGCGGATACGACACGCAACGGAGGAGAAGCGGAGCCCGATCGGCAAATCGCGCTTGCGGATGGAGCGAGGGGCCGCAATACTACAGGTGGAGGGTGCCAGAACGTCGGGTACGCGTCCGTCCGGCACAGTTACCTTTCTCTTCACCGACATTGAGGGGAGCACGAACCTCTGGGACACGGCCCCCGATCTCATGCGACCCGCGCTCGAGCGGCACGACGCGATCGTTGCAGCGGCAGTCGCCGGCCACGATGGGCACGTGTTCAAGACTGTTGGCGATGCGTTCTGCGTCGTCTTCCACCGCGCGAATGACGCGGTTCGCGCGTCAGTGGCGATTGAGCGCGCGATCGCGGCCGAACCGTGGGATCTCCAGCGTCCGATAAGGATTCGCATCGGGATCCACTCGGGCGAGGCGTACGAGCGGGCCGGCGACTACTACGGACCCGTCGTCAACCGCGCCGCACGGATCGAGGCGGCCGCGCACGGTGGGCAGGTCCTGACATCGCTTGTTACGCAGGAGCTCGTCCGTGATCTCAAGCCCGAGGGCATTGGCTTTCAGGAGCTCGGCGCGCACCGTCTGAAGGACCTGGCCAGACCCGAGTCGCTCTTTCAGATCGTTGCCGAAGGGCTGGACAGCGAGTTCCCACCGCTTCGAACGCTCGACCGCCATCACCACAATCTTCCGGTCGAAACGACGCCGTTCCTGGGTCGTGAGCCCGAACTCCGTCGGCTTCGTGAGCTCGTGACCGACGGTCGCTACCCGATCGTCAGCGTCGTCGGTCCGGGGGGTATGGGCAAGACGCGTATCGCGCGACAGATCGCGGCCGATGTGATCGACCGCTTCGCCGACGGGTCGTTCTTCGTCGACCTGGCTACGATCCGCGACCGTGAATCGGTCTATCCGGCGATCGCCGCGGTGTTCGGATTCGAGCCATCGGGTCCCGCGACGATTCGCGACGCGGTGATCGACGGACTGCGCCCGAAGCAGCTGCTGCTGGTGTTGGACAACTGCGAGCAGGTTGCCGGAGCGGCAGACGTCGCGACGGAGATCGCGACCACCTGTCCCGATGTGCGCTGCCTGATCACCAGCCGGATCCCGCTCCACGTCCGTGGCGAGGTCATCGTGGATCTACCGGCACTCTCGCTCCCCGACCCGAATCGCGCACCCGACGACGCACAATCGCTGTCGCAGTACGAGTCGGTCTGGCTCTTCGTAGAACGCGCGACCGCAGTCCGCGGCGACTTCACGGTCACGAACCGCAACGCGCCGGCGGTTGCAGAGATCTGCCGACGGCTTGACGGAATCCCGCTCGCGATCGAGCTGGCCGCGACGCGCGTCAGATCGATGTCGCCGGAATCGCTCCTCGCCCGGCTGGATCAGCGCTTGCGCGTACTGACCGGGGGTGCGGTTGATCTGCCCGAACGACAACGAACGCTGCGGGCGACGATCGAGTGGAGCTACGATCTGCTGGACGACGCGCAGAGGGCGTCGCTCGCGGCGCTCGCAGTATTCAGCGGGCTGATCCGGCTGCCCGCGGCCGAGGCCGTGCTCGCCGCCGCGCTGGTTCGGTCGGACGATCCGCTCGACCTGATCGACGCGCTCGTCGAGCGCAGCCTCCTGTGCGTAGCGCCGCTCGATGAGGCCGATCCCGCGTACTACATGCTCGAGACGATCCACGAGTACGCGACAGAACGGCTGGAGACGCACGCACGCTGCGACGATGTCAGGGAAGCCTTTGCGGCGTACTACGCCGATCTGGCGCTCCGGATCGACTCCGCACTTGCGGGCCCAGACCAGGCCGAGTGGCTCCGCCACGCGTGGTCCGAGCTGGAGAACCTGGAGGCTGCTCTGACGGTCGAGCGCGACCCACACACGCGCGCCCGAGTGGCTCTCGCGTGCGCGCAGGTGTACGAGATCAAGGGTGCGGTCAGCCGCGCGGCCGCGGCGGCACGACTCGGGCTCGACTCCGACGGGTCGGGGGTTGTCGCCGCGCGGCTTCACCTGACGATCGGTCGTGCGGCGCTCGCAAGCGCCGACGTCGCGACCGCGCAGCATCATCTTGAAGAGGCGGTCGATCTGGCGACGGCGGCGGCAGGAAGCTGTGACGACCGCGCGCGCGAAACGGCGTTGCTTGCACGCTGCGAACGTGCTCATCTCCAGCTTGTCGGCGGATCGATGGAGGAGACGGGGTACGGACCGCGGGAGGTCGCCGCCGACGCGCGCAGGCTCGGCGTCGCGCCTGCGGAGGCTCGCGCTGAGTTTGTTTCGGGCAATGTGGCGCTCGCCGGATCGGATCTGGACGGGGCGCGCTCGCACTACGGTAGAGCGAGCGCGATCTATGAGGGTATGGGCGATGCACGCCGTGCCGCGCAGTGTCGCGTGAACCTGGGCATCGTCGCATACGCGTCGGGTCACCACGGTGAGGCGCGCGACCATTTCACCGCGGCGATCATGGAGCTCGCATCGATCGGTGACCAGTCGGTCCTTGCGACCGCGTACTCGAACCTGGGCAACCTGCTGGTCGCCGAAGGCAACCTGTGCGATGCGCGCAACGTGTTCGAGTCGCTCATCGGCCTTGCCGACCGGCTCGACATGTACCCGATGGCCGCGGCGGGACACGCCGGACTCTCCGACGTCTACCGGCTCAAGGGCATGACCAGCGAAGCGCTGTCGGAGGCGCAGGCAGCGCTGTCGTTGATCGGACGCGCCGGCGGGTGCGATGAGTCGTTGCACGCGGGACTGGCGCATCGGGTCCACGCAGACGTGCTGGTGGAGATGCTCCGCGATCACCCGGACGACGATGAGCTGCGGGAGCGTGCGGCCGCGGCGTACGAAGCTGCGGGAAGGATCTTCCGCGAGTACGGCGAACACGAAGAGTACGAACGGACCCGTAGCGGTCTGGAACGTCTACAGCATGTCAGAGGAGAAGCAGGATGAGTTTTGACAAGATGAAGCCGGAGAAGGGGCCGTTCACCGCGTGCCACGCGCAACCGTTTGTCTCCGACGCGATCGGTGCACCGAAGAACCGCAGACGCGAGCTGCTTTCGGCGTGGGTGCCCGCCGAAGAAGGCATCGAGTACGTCGTCCGCGAGATCGAGCCAAAGGACGGGTATACGTTCCGTCGCGGCGGTCCGGAGGGGCACCTGATCCTGAACCTGGACGTCTTCGTGAAGATCGCCGTGGCGCCGCCGAACCAGATGCAGAAGGCGCTGAAGGCGATCGCCAAACGCCCGGCCCGCGTCGTGCTGAGCGAAGAGTACCTGCGCGAACGGCGCGGCGGCACGATCAATGAGAACGACCTGCGCCTGCTCATCGGCGACAAGTCACACTCGCTCGCGGAGGCCGAAAAGGCGGGTCTGATCGCAGTAGTCCCCCAGCCGAAGACCAGGCAGGCGTCGCGCGCGGTCGCGTTCGACATCCTGAAGTGGCCGATCGACGACCTGATGATCATATCGATAACCTGACATCGTTCTCCGGGGCGGCTCCGCCGCCCCAACCGGGATACTCGGCGCGGTCGGTCTGAGTCGCTCGCGCCGAGCCAGGACGCTTTGCCCTTCGCAGGCGGGTGGGCTATCTTACGCTCGATGTCCGACCTGTCGACCTTCGAGACCGAGGTTGCCCGCCCGTACCAACTCTACAACGGGCTCTTCCTGGGATTGCCGTTCCGGGAGATCCGGAACGCCGGGATCACGCTCCCGCTGTTTACGCGCTACTGCGCCGAACGCCTTGAGGCCGGTACGCATCCGGCGCGCATCGTCGCCGACTTCATCAACGACCGTCGACCCGAGCTTGACGATGACGATCGAGTCGACCTCATGTTCCGGTTTCTCCAGTTCGTCGAGCGTCAGGTCGTGCTCTTCGACGCGCTCGAGGACGCTGCATTTCCAAAGATCCACGACATGACGGGCCCCGGATCGATCCGCGAGCTCGCCGAGCGGCTCACGACCGGAGGACGGGTCGCCGCTGCGCGCTCGTTTCTAGACGCCTACCGCGTGCGGATCGTTCTCACCGCGCACCCGACGCAGTTCTACCGCGACGACGTGCTCGCGATCGTCACCGACCTCACGGCCGCGGTCGAGCGCGGCGACGCGAACTCGATCTATGACCTGCTGCTCCAGATGGGAAAGACGCGCTTTCGAAACTCCCAGAAGCCGACACCGGTCGAAGAGGCGGAGAGCCTCCTCTGGTACCTGGAGAACGTCTTCTACGATACGATCCCGCTGCTGCAGCGCGACCTGGCCCGGATCGGATCCCCCGATCCCGATGACGCCGCTCCGTCGGATTCGTCCGGCGCAGGCACGGTCTCATCGACGGCCGCAGAACTCGACCGGCCGCCGGTGGTGGAGCTCGGCTTCTGGCCGGGTGGCGACCGGGACGGCAATCCCTACGTGACCTCCGACGTGACGCTCCGCGTCGCCGAAATGCTCCGGCAGTCGGTCCTCACGCGCTACCGCTGCGATATCGACGCGCTTGCACGCCGGCTGACCTTCCCGGATGTCAGCGAGCGTATAGAGGCGATCGCGCGTCGGCTTCGATCGACCCTATCCCCGTCTGCATCGGTCCCGGTCGACGATGTCTATCCGGGCGAGGACGAACTGATGGCCGACCTGCGGGCGCTCCACGAAGTTCTGGTTCGCGACCACCTGGGGCTCTTTCGCGACCAGCTCGAGCTCCTGATCCACAAGGTCGCGTCGTTCGGCTTCCGGTTCGCGTCGATCGATCTACGCCAGGACTCGCGCGTGCTCGAAGCGGCGGTTGGATCGATCGTCGACGCGGTCGGCACGCGCGGGGACGCGTCGTATGGAGAGATGACCCCGTGCGAACAGATCGACGCGATGGTCGATGCGTCGGGCAGGCTTCCCCGCGTCGACGCCGTACTGGAGCTACTCGATGAAGGCGTTCCCCGCGACACGGTGCAGGCGCTGATCGCCGCGCGACGGATTCAGCGTCGCAACGGGCCGGCGGCGGTCCACCGACACATAATCAGCAACACCCGATCGGCCGCCGACGTGCTTTCGGTCTGGTTCCTCTCGCGGTGCGCCGGTTACGACGATCGGATCGACCTGGACATCGTACCGCTATTCGAAACGATCGACGACCTCCACGCGTCGACGCACGTGATGGAGCAGCTCTACGACGACCCACGGTATGCGTCGCACCTATGCGACCGGGCCGGAGCGCAGACGATCATGCTCGGCTTCTCCGACGGAACCAAGGACGGCGGCTACGTAACCGCGAACTGGGAGATCTTCAAGGCGAAGCGACGGCTGACCGCGCAGGCGTCGCGCCGGCACGTGCGGCTGACGTTCTTCGACGGTCGAGGCGGGCCTCCTGCGCGCGGTGGCGGAAACACGCACCGCTTCTACCGGTCGATGGGTAGAAGCGTCGCGAGCAGCCGGATCCATCTGACGATCCAGGGGCAGACGATCAGCTCCAAGTACGGCACCAGGAGCGCGGCGCGGTTCAACCTTGAGCAGCTGGTCACCGCAGGGCTGGACTCGAATGCCTTCCTCGATCGCCACCGCGACCTGACCGACGACGAAAGCGCGCTGATGGACGAACTCTCCACTCACGCCGCCGACGCGTACACGCGGCTCAAGTATCATCAGAGCTTCCTGCCGTACCTCAAGGAGCGGACCCCGCTCGCGTACTATGGCAAGACCAACATTGCGAGCAGACCGACGCAGCGGGGATCGGATGACGAGCTGTCGATAGACCGGCTGCGCGCGATTCCATTCGTCGGCGCGTGGAGTCAGATGAAGCAGAACGTCCCGGGCTACTACGGCTTCGGATCGGCGCTCGAGGCGGTGTCGCGATCGCACGGCGCGGCTGTCGTGCGCCGGCTCTACGATGAGAGTCTGTTCTTCCGGACGCTCGTCGACAACGCGATGCAGAGCCTTTCAAAGACCTACTTCCCGCTCACCGCGTATCTGGCCGACGATCCGCGCTACGGTGAGTTCTGGACCCTCATCCGGGACGAGGCCGAGCGGACCCGGCGGATGCTCCTGGAGGTGAGCGGGCAGACCCGCCTCCTGGGCGCGGAACCCGACATCAGGCGGAGTATCCGCACGCGCGAGCAGATCGTACTCCCCGCGCTCGTGCTCCAGCAATACGCGCTCGCGGCGATCGCCGACCCGGCGCTCCGGGTGGCCGGTGAAAGCGCCGAAACGCTCGAACGAATCGTCGTGAAGAGCATGGCCGCCGCGGTCAACGCGAGCAGGAACGCGGTGTGAGATCACCGCGGCGGAACCCCGCCGCGACGCGGCGCACGCCGCGCCTACGCGATCTCGAGCGCCACAACCGACCTGGCCGGTAGCCCGAGCGCGAGCGTTGTGCCGGTGAGCTCTGCGCCGTCGAACGGCTGCGGGGCGACGCGGGCGGGTTCGTCGAACGTGTTGTGGGCGGTGATGTCTGCGGCGGTCAGGATGCGTCCCGCGACGGCCGACACGGCGGTGCCCCGCAGCTCGCACACGACGGTCGCGTCCCGCGACGGATCAAGGTTGCAGAGCGTCAGGAGCACCCGCCCCTGATCGTTCACGCTCGCCGAAGCGCTCACGCGCGGGATCTCTGCGCCGTCGGCCTCGATCTGCTCGACGTCAACGATGAGCGGTATCAGGCGAGCGTTCTGGTGTCCCTTGTACATGTCGAACACGTGGTAGGTCGGCGTGAGCGCGAGCCTTGCGTCGCTCGTCAGCGCCATCGCTTGGAGCACGTTGATCGTCTGCGCGATGTTCGCCATGTGAACGCGGTCGGCGTGCGCGTTGAAGATGTTCAGACTGAGTCCCGCGACGAGCGCGTCGCGCAGCGTGTTCTGCTGGTAGAGGAAACCGGGATTGGTGCCGGGTTCGACGTCGTGCCACGTACCCCACTCGTCGACGATGAGACCGACGCGCCTGTCCGGGTCGTAGCGGTCCATGATCGTCGCGTGTCGCGTGACGAGCTCTTCGATTCGGTACGCCTTTCGCATG
>SKVA01000001.1 GCA_007129695.1 Spirochaetaceae bacterium
GAAGCCCTGGAATCGTTCCAGCAGACTGAACCAGTCCAGCACGTTCGGGATAAGACCGTCAAAGAGGCCCGGCTGAACCAGGTGGAGCACGACGATCGCGATCGCACCGATCAGTCCGACGACGCCGGTCGGTATCCAGCTTCGCGTGTTCAGGAAGAAGAACGCCGCCAGTCCGACCACCACAACCGCGGCGAAGACCGTGCTCGCGATCGGGTCGGTCGGGACGATCGACTTGATGAGGTTCAGGAACCAGATCAGCAGGAGCGCGAAGAACGTGAAGAACGCCGACGCGACCTGGTTTTCGGTGATCGTCGATACCAGGATGCCGACCGATATGAACGCCGCGCCCAGGAACGTGAATCCGATATAGCCGCCGACCGTCTGCCAGACCGCCAGATCGCCGAAGATCCCCACGACCACCGCGTACGCGATCGTAACGACCAGCGTGATCAGGAAGACCCCGAATGCCGCGAAGAACTTGCCGAGCACGATCTGCGTGACCGTAATCGGGCTCGTCAGCAGCAGCTGGTCGGTCTTCTGCCGCCGTTCTTCGCTGAGCAACCGCATCGTCAGCAGCGGGACCGCGAGCAGGTAGATGAACAGGATGCTCTGCAGGAACGACGAGTAGTTCGAGCTACCCGAAAAGAGGTTCCCGATCGTGAAGAAGAACCCGGAGATGACCAGAAAGAGCCCCATGAAGACGTACCCGATCGGGGTCTGGAAGTAGGTGCGAAGCTCCCGTGTGATGATCGCGAACATTACTCTGCCTCCCGTACGCCGCTTGTGAGCTCGAGGAATATCTCTTCGAGCGTCGCGTTCTTCACGCGCAGTCCGATGAGCGGCACCTTGCGCGAGCTGAACGCTTCGAAGATTGCTTTCCGCAGGTCGGCTTCCTTTTCGCTCTCCACGAGCACCTCGGTCGCCTGCTCGGCGGTCGGCTGTGGCCGAATGCTCGTAACGCCGGGAATCGCCGACAGGATCGAGCGAACCGTCTGTTCGTCGCCGAGCGCCGTTACGACGATCTGACTCGCGTCGAACAGATCGCCACCGATCGTGGTCGGGTCGCCGTCGGCGACGATGCGCCCGTTGTTGATGATCATGACCCTCCGGCAGATCTCGCTGACCTCGGGCAGGATGTGAGAGCTGAGTACGACCGTACGGTCTGCACCGAGCTTTCGTATCAGCTCGCGGATCTCGATGATCTGCTTCGGGTCGAGGCCCGACGTCGGTTCATCGAGGATCAGGATCTCCGGGTTACCCATCAACGCCTGGGCGAGTCCGACTCGCTGGCGGTACCCCTTCGACAGGTTGCCGATCAGTCGGTTGTACACTTCGACGATACCGACCGTGTGGAGGCCCGACTCTATGCGTGTCTTCACCTCGGCCTTCGGTACGTTCTTGATCCGGCACACGAACCGCAGGTACTCGCGGACCGTCATCTCCGGGTAGATCGGTGGGGTTTCGGGCAGATACCCGATCCGGCTCTTGACCGCCTCCGGCTCCTCCAGGATGTTCACGCCGTCGACGAACACGTCGCCTTCGGTCGCGGACAGGTAGCCGGTAAGGATATTCATCGTCGTAGACTTGCCGGCGCCGTTGGGCCCCAGGAATCCGACGACCTCTCCCTTCGAAACGCTGAAATTCACCGAATCGACTGCCAGGTGCTTGCCATAACGCTTGGTGAGGTTCGTGACCTCTATCATGGCGTCCTCCTTGATGTTCGCTTATTTGCTCGGCGCGTTGAACATACTTTTTCGTCGCGTCAGGGTAAAGCTGCTTTGGCCGAACCGCTGGCTGGCCGTTCACCTCGTTCGCTGTTTTCAGTATCATTACGGCTTGTAAAGAGGAGTCTCAATGATTCTACCGCTCAATCTCCTGGAGCAGTATCAGGACAACGTCTACGAGCTCACCGTCGCAGCGGTCCGTCGCGCGTACCAGATCACGATGACCGGTGACGAAGAGCTCGACGAGAACGACGGGAAGGTCGTCTCCACCGCCATCAAGCAGATCCTCACGAAGAAGGTCCAGTACCGCATCGAGGAGTGAGCATCGCCACTCCGGTTGTGTTCCTGTTCGGACCGACGGCGGTCGGTAAGACCGACGTACTGACGCGGCTTGCAGGTCTGCCGATCGAGGTGATCAGCGCAGACTCCATGCAGGTCTACCGCGGCATGGACATCGGCACCGCGAAGCCCGATCCCGCTCTCCGCGAGGCGCTCGCCCACCACCTCATCGACATTCTCGATCCTCACGAACGGTTCGACGTAGGTCGGTTCGTCGATCTTGCCGATTCGTGCATCGCCGCGATCACCGCGCGCGGCCGCATCCCGGTTGTCAGCGGCGGGACCGGGTACTACTTTCGCCATCTGCTGTTCGGACTTCCCCGCACGCCGCAGGTTGAACCGGCCGTGCGCGAGCGCCTCCAGCACGATCTCGAGACCGAAGGGCTCGCCGCGCTGCGGTCTCGGCTCGAACGCGTCGATCCGGCGAGCGCTGCGCGCATCGACCCTGCCGACCCGTACCGGACCGTGCGTGCGCTGGAGATCTTTGAGCAGACCGGCACCCCTCGCTCGGCATTCCGCGTGCCCGCCGAGCCTCGTCGTGATCTTGCGACGACGGTCATAGAGCTCTACCGCGAGCGCGAAGCGGTCAGAGAACGGATCGCCGAGCGCGTCGCGGCGATGTTCGGCGCGGGGCTTCGCCGCGAGGTCGAGTCGCTCGTCGATAGCGGTGTCGCCGCGGGTGATCCGGGTATGCGCGCGATCGGCTACCGTGAGTTCTTCCGCGACGATGGATCGCTATCCACCGCCGACGGTGATACCCAGATCCAGACGCGCATCGTGACCGCGACGCGCAGGTACGCGAAGCGCCAGGTAACGTTCTTCAGCGGTCTGCCGGGCCGGATCGCGGTCCACGCCGACGATGGCGACCGCGTTGCACGACTCGTGCGCGATGCGGTCCGACCTTGACAGCCGACAAGCGGTGCCGTATCTTTCCGGTTCATTGAACCGTCTCGTTGACGAATGCGGTCGATCTTACCAGGAGTAGCCCTGTGCCATGTGGACGCAAGCGCAAGCGTAAGAAAATCTCTACGCACAAGCGCAAGAAGAAGCTCAGAAAGAACCGTCACAAGAAGAAGGGTAAGTAGTCACCCGCCCTATGGGCGGGCTCTTGCGTACGTCTCCACCGCTTGCCGTGACGGCCTTCTGTGATATGGTCTAGCTGCCGATACTGGTAAGAGAGCTTGTCGCGGTGAGTTGGCTTAACGACATCTGGGTCCTGCGAACGATTGTTCTGCCGGCCCTGGACATCCTCATTTTGGCATTTCTCATCTACAAGGGATACCAGGTCCTTGTCCAGACGCGCGCGGTCCAGCTCATCAAGGGTGCGCTGCTCGTACTGCTGACCTACGGCGTCGCGTTTTTCCTCAATCTGACCACGCTGCGTGCGATCCTTGACCTGGTCGCGCCGAGCCTGGTGATTGCTCTTGCGATCATCTTTCAGCCCGAGCTGCGCAAGATTTTCACCCGGATCGGTCAGGGGCGTATCTTGCGGCTGTCCAACGGATCGAAGTTCGAGGAGCTCGATGCGGTGGTCGGTGCCGCCGAGGTGCTCGCGTACCGCCGCCGTGGCGCACTCATCGTGTTCGTCAGGAATGTCGGCCAGAAGAACATCATCGAGACCGGAACAAGAATAGACGCGCAAGTCAGCTCGGCGCTGCTGCTGACGATCTTCTCGCACGATACGGCGCTTCACGACGGAGCGGTGGTTATCGAGGAGGGCAAGCTGGTCGCGGCCGGCTGCTTCCTGCCGCTGTCGGAGCAGCAGGACATCAGGCGGAGCTTCGGTACGCGGCACCGTGCCGCGCTCGGCCTCGCGGAGGAGAGCGACGCGGTCGTGCTCGTCGTCTCCGAGGAGTCGGGCTCGGTGTCGCTCGCGCACGATGCGAACCTGTTCTACAATCTGGGCATCGACGAGGCGCGCCGCCGACTCGCGGAGCTCCTCGATCTCGACGACCTCGCGGAGGTGGAGGAGGAGTCGGTTGGCGCCCAGGAGTAAGCTCGTCGAGTCGATTCTAGACAACTGGCCCGCGAAGATCATCGCGCTCGGACTTGCAGTGGTCGTCGTGCTGTTCAACAACCTTGCGCGCGTCTCCGAACGTACGTTCAGCGTTCCACTCACGCTTCGCGTCGACGAGTCGCTGGTTCCCGGAGAGGAGTTTCAGAATCGGGTTCGCGTGCGCATTCGCGGTGAGGAGTCGCAGATCTTCGATGTTTCGGAGGACGATCTTGTTGCGGTCGCCGACTTCTCGCGTCATACCGCCGAAGGCGTGTTCCGTGCGCCGATAGAGATCGTACGTCGCGGGTCGGCGCTCGAAACAGGCGCGCTCGAGATATCGGTCGAGCCGCTTCACGTGACCGTGTCGCTCGCTGAGAAGCTCGTGCGCAGCGTAGAGGTCGTTCCGAGCATCGCCGGCTTCCCCCCCGCCGGTTACGAGCTACGCGACTACCGCGTACTGCCGACCGCCGTGACGATAGAGGGGCCGGGCAGCGCAGTCGCCGACGTTGTCCAGATTCTCACCGAAGAGATCGTGCTCGCGGGCCGAACGCGCGACTTCACCGAGAGCGTCCGACTCAGGAGACCGCATCCGCTCATCGATCTCCCGGGAGGTCTGATCGTCGAGTTCCGCGCGCTCATAGCCGAGTCGGTTGTTCAGCGAAGCTTTGATCCGGTTGCGATCACGCTCCTCGATCTTGATCCGTCGCTTGTCGTCGCCGGGCCGCTTCCCAACGGAGCGCTCCGCGTTCAGGGCCGACAGCTCGACCTGGATGCGATCGCGCCCGACCGGATCGGCCTGGTGGTCGACGCCTCCCGGGTTTCGACCCCAGGCACGTATACGCTCGCGGTGCGCCCCCAGATTCCGCAGGGACTCGTCGTCCTGTCGATCGAGCCCGCGCAGATCGAGATAACGGTTGTTGGAGAGGAGTCGCAGTGATCCTGGGTATCGGAGTCGACCTGATCAAGGTGGAGCGCATGGACCGGTGGGTTGGCCAGGAAGGGCTCCTCGAGCGATTCTTCCACCCGGGTGAACTCGACGACGCTCGTCGTCGGGGACGGCAGATGGCGCTGTCGCTCGCGGTTCGGTACGCCGCGAAGGAGGCGCTTGGCAAGGCGATGGGGACTGGTCTGCAGCACTTCAGACTCCAGGAGGTCCAGGTGGTCAACGATCCGGCCGGCAAGCCCGAGATCGTGCTGCACGGCAGCGCGCACGAGACGTTCGTGCGGATGGGCGGAACGCGCATCCACCTGTCGTTGACGCACGAGCTTGACAACGCGGTCGCCATGGTGGTTATTGAGGCGTAGATGGCCGATCTGACGTTCTTCTCACGGACTCCCGTCACATGCCCTGTCTGCGACGGAAAGTTTTACCGGGAAGAGCTGCGGACCGGCCGCGGACGGCTGAACGCCGGTACGCTCACGCAGGAGCTACGCAGAACGTACGTGCCGTCGCAGAAGTACGGAGAGGTCTTCCCGCTGATCTATCCGGTGATGGTGTGCCCGGCGTGCTACTACGCGGCGTTCCAGGCCGATTTCCTGACCGTTCCCCCCGGGGCCGCCGATACGATCAGGAGCGAGGAGCAGCGCCGGATCGGCGATACGCGGCTGATCCTCTCCTCGCTCGACTTCAGCGGTCCACGCGGCCTCGAAGAGGGGTGCGCGTCGTACTTCCTCGCCGCGTCGTGCTACGAGCACTTCCCGAAGGACTTCTCCCCGACGTTCAAGCGCGGTCTGTGCTGTCTGCGCGCCGCGTGGGTCTGCTCCGATCTCAACCGAAAGCGACCCGACGACAACTACGACTACCTTTCAAGCCTCTTCTATCGCAAGGCGCGATTCTTCTACGCGAATGCGGTCGCGCTCGAGCAGAAGGGTAAGGAGACGCTTTCGGGGGCGCCGAACCTCGGACCCGATCTGGACAAGAACTACGGCTATGACGGCGTGCTCTACCTCACGGGGTACCTGGAGTACAAGTACGGACCCGCAAAGGATCAGCCGAAACGCCGCATCGCGCTCGAGCGTGCGAAGCGCACGGTCGCGAAGATCTTTGGGATGGGCAAGGCGAGCAAGGACAAGCCCGCGGCGATCCTGGACAATGCGCGCGACGTGTACGAAGAGATAACGCGGGAACTCGGCGAGGAGCACAGCGACCCGGAAGCCGCTGAATGAGCCGTACGCTCAAAGTCACGATCGCGTACGACGGCACCGACTATGTCGGATGGCAGGCGCAGGCGCGTGGACGAACCGTGCAGCAGGAGGTCGAGCGGGCGCTGTTGACGATGCACCACCACTCGGTCCCCGTAGTCGCGGCTGGGCGGACCGACTCGGGGGTCCACGCCGACGGTCAAGTCGTCCACTTCACTACCGATATCGATTCGCTGCCGGTGGACACGTACTGCCGCGCGCTGAACGCGAATCTCCCGCGCGACATTCGAGCGCTCGACGCGACCGAGGTGGACCCGCGGTTTCACGCGCGGCACTCGGCGCTCCTACGAACCTACCGCTACTATTGGCGGCTTCCCGGCTGCGAGTCCGCCACCGATCGCAGGAGTGCTCCGCTTCGCCGATTTCCGTCGGTCGCGCGACTGAACGCGATCGCGCGACCGCTGCTGGGGGTTCACGACTTTTCGACGTTCACGCTCCCGTCGGAGGCGAGCACGAGCAGGGTGCGCGACGTGCGACAACTATCGTTCTTCCCGGCGAAGGGCCGACTGGTCATGGAGATCGCCGCGAACGCGTTCCTGTGGCGTATGGTGCGTCTGATCGCCGGGACGCTCGTCGAGCTTGACACGGTGCGGTGCGAGCCGGTAGAGGTGGAACGCAGGCTGCGTGCACGATCGCACCACGAGTCGGGTGCGGCTGCGCCTGCGGCCGGACTCGTCCTCCACCGGGTCGAGTACGGCGCGCATCATGCGCCGCGCGAAGCCTACGACGATTCGATCGAGGGGGGCGACGAGTGAACGAGCAGCGACGAGCGTATTGGCGATTGCTCGACCTTGCCGATGACTACCTGCGATTCGCCGAGCGCACCGCGCACGACGAGCCGCCGACCGGTACCGATTCGCCATCGGATTCGGTCGCGCCGACCGGTTCCGATTCGGACTACGCGGTCGATGGCGGAGCGCAGCGGGGCGCCCAACCCGCGGTCGGCCACGCAGTACCCGCCGGCGCCGCCGCCGCGGACGGCGATCGCGGCGCGCGTTCGCGGCGGTTGTCGATGCTCGAAGAGCGTGTGCGCGTGTGCACGCGATGCGCGCTGCACGAAGGTCGGTTCAACGCGGTGCCCGGAGTCGGCGTGCTCGATCCGCTGGTGATGGTGATCGGCGAAGGCCCCGGCGCCGATGAAGATCGCCGTGGACTGCCCTTTGTCGGACGCGCGGGGCAGTTCCTGGACAAGTGGCTGGAGGCGATCGGTCTGTCGCGCTCATCGAACGCCTACATCACGAACATCGTGAAGTGTCGTCCTCCCGAAAACCGCGACCCGCGACCGGCTGAGAGCGACGCGTGCATGCCGTACCTCAGAGAGCAGATCGAGCTGGTCAGGCCCCAGACGATCCTGACCGTCGGGCGGATCGCGTCGGGCCTTCTGATCGGTACCGGCGCCGGGATCGGAGGCCTCCGCGGGCGAACCTACTACTACAACGGCATCCCGCTCGTTGCGACCTACCATCCGAGCGGCGTGCTGCGCAACCCCGAGCTCAAGCGTCCGGTCTGGGAGGACCTCAAGC
>SKVA01000357.1 GCA_007129695.1 Spirochaetaceae bacterium
ATCCTCCCTCCAGCACGAAGCCGTCGGTCCGGTACCGCGCGAAGCCCTCGATCTCCACGATCCTGCGCGCGACCCGGTCGTCCCGCTCCCACGACCCGAAAAGCCCACCGTCCGGGCCGCCCCACGCGTTGAACTCCCAGTCCACGCCGCGCACGTCGCCCGCTGCGTTCGTCACGAAGGTTGGTCCGGTATCGCGCACCCACGCGTCGTCGCTTTCGATCTCCACTACCCGGATGTCGGGGTGATCCAGGCGCACGCGTGCGTGGCGCGCCTGCGCGGCGGACACGCAGACTGTCACAGGCTCGAACCCGGCGATCGCGCGCGCAACCGCTTCAAACGCGGCTTGCGCCGGACCGCCGTGAAGCCGCCAGTTGTCGGGGCGTTCGGGCCAGATCATCCATGTCTGCGCGTGCGGCTCCCATTCGGCGGGCATCCGGAAACCGTCGGCGCGCGGCGTAGTGGTCGGCCCGGTCACGGCCTACTCCGACCGCGTTTGGCCATCGAGCGTGGCGATCGGCCAGTACAGGTTCGGACGGCGGTCGCGGAACACACCCCACACTGTGCGTGTCGTTTCCAGCTCGTCCAGGTCGAAACTGTGCACCGCGACTCCCTCATCATCGTTGAGCTCGGACACGATCGCACCGTACTGGTCTGCGATGAACGAGCTGCCGTAGAACGAGATCTCGTATCCGTCCTGTTCCTCGTGTCCTACCCGGTTGCTCGCGACGAGCGGCATCAGGTTGGCCGCTGCGTGGCCCTGCTGCACGCGCTGCCAGTGACCGCGCGACGCGATCGTCGGGTCGTGCGGTTCGCTGCCGATCGCGGCCGGATAGAGCAGGATTTCCGCGCCCATCAGCGCCATGCTGCGCGCGCACTCGGGGAACCACTGGTCCCAGCAGATTCCCACGCCGATCCGGGCGTACGCGGTGTCCCACACCCTGAAGCCCGTGTCGCCCGGGTTGAAGTAGTACTTCTCATGGTAGCCGGGGCCGTCCGGGATATGGCTCTTTCGGTAGACGCCCAGGATCGCGCCGTCTGCGTCGATGACCGCGATGCTGTTGAAGCGCGCGCGCGAGGCGCGCTCGAAGAAGCTGACCGGCAGCACGACGCCGAGTTCGGCCGCTACCTTCTGCAGGCGCGCGATGCCGGCGTTCTCTTCTACCGTCGTGGCAAGCTGGGTGTAGTCGGGGTTGGGCTTCTGGCAGAAGTACGGGGTCTCGAACAGCTCAGGGAGCAGGACGATCTGCGCGCCTTCGGCCGACGCCCGACGCACCAGGCTCTCGGCGGCCGCGACGTTGGCCGCGCGATCCCACGAACACGCCATCTGCGTAGCGGCGACGGTAACGATACGCGACATCGGACACCTCGGTTACGGATCGAGAATACCGGCGTGCTGTGCCGCCGCTGTCGGGTGAACCTGGCCGTCTATACCGGTGGCGCTTCCCGCGCTATGCAGCATAGGTGAGCGGCCCGGCTGCCGTCAATGGGCCGCGCGTGGCCGCCGAGCTCGAATCTTCCAAACAACCGCTTTCTGCAATCACTCCATTTTACTTGCCTACGCCGACGGATGGTGCGATCTTCTGCTAAACCGGATTTTTCACAAGTGATATAGAAAAGGGCCCGCCTCTCTGAGATAATTGGTTCACCACAAACTAATTAGCAGAAAAGAAGGGCCCTATGAATCAGATAAAGTCTGCACCAGAACAGCTTGAGTTTCAAGGGCTTGGTCGAAGATCGGTTGTTGCGGATTTTGACGGCGGAACGATCACCTCGGAAGGCGGGGCGCTGCTGCTTCGGGAACTGGATCAGCGTTCGGGGATACTCAACCGCTTCGCCGCCTGCTTCATCGACCGGCGTAACCCCGCCTACCGCGAGCACCCGGTGTACCGACTCGTCGCCCAGCGCGTCCACGGGTTGTGTCTGGGGTACGAGGATCTCAATGATCATGAGCACCTGCGATTCGATCCGCTGTTCGCGACACTTTGCGGCCAGCATGATCCGATTGGCGCACGACGCAATCGCGTAGCCGACGTCGGTAAGGCGCTGGCCGGCAAGGCGACACTGCAACGGCTGGAGAGTACGCCGGCAATCGACGCGCAAGCCGATCGCTACCACAAGATCACCCATGAGCCGGAGAAGGTCCGGAAGTTCTTCATCGAACACTTCCTGCGGCATTACAGCCGAGGCAAGCCTGCCAAACAGATCATCATCGACCTGGACGCGACCGACGATCCGCTACACGGCAACCAGGAGGGACGGTTCTTTCACGGCTACTACGACACGTACTGCTATCTACCGCTGTACGCGTTCTGTGACGGATACCTGTTGGCGGCTGAACTTCGGGAAGCGAATATCGACGCGTGCGTCGGAGCCGACGATGTGCTTGAGCGGATCGTCAACGGGGTTCGCGGGCGGTGGCCCAAGACGCGCATTATCGTACGGGCTGACAGCGGCTTTGCCCGGGAGTGGTTGATGCGGTGGTGCGAAGACCACCGTGTTGACTATGTCTATGGTCTGGCGAGAAATAGACGGTTGCGCCGCGCGATCGGCAAGCCGATGCGGGAAGCGACCGAGCTGTTCGCTTCGACCCAGTCTGCGGCCCGCGTCTACGAGGAGCTCACCTGGCGAACAAAGAACAGCTGGTCACGCTCCCGGCGGGTCGTGGCGAAAGCGGAGTACATCGCCGGTAAGGAGAACCCGAGGTTCATGGTGACCTCTCTGTCGGCCGAGGAGTTTCCGGCCAAGGCGCTCTACGAGTCGCTGTACTACGCCGGCGGGGAAATGGAGAACCGGATCAAAGAGCAGCAGCTGTACTTGTTTGCCGATCGCACCAGCTCATCGACGATGCGGGCCAACCAGCTGCGGCTCTGGTTCAGTACGGTCGCGTACCTGTTGATACACGAACTACGGCAGACGGCGCTGGTGAACACCGAATTGGCAACGGCTCAGTGCCACACGATTAGAAGCAAGATTCTGAAGATCGGAGCTCGAGTTACGGTGAGCACTCGGCGGGTGGTGGTGCACCTGGCATCGGGTTATCCGTACCAGAAGCTGTTCAGCCAATCACTACGCCGGATTCAATTGGCGTTTCCATAACGAGACAGAACCCCGACAGCCGCAACGCTACGAACTCGCCGACACCAGTTTGCTCAGGAGAGGTATGCCCTTCGAATCCCGTGATCCATCGATTCGCAACCAGAACCCCTGAATCAGTCGGCCTGTGACCACATCTCCACGCAATAGGGACTCCAATTCAGACGCTTCTTTCCAATAGATCATAGATTCCAGCTCAGACTGCGGTTGTCGTCGACACGACGCTCGGTTTGTGAGACATGCGGGTTAACGTCGAACAATTGACTGCTGCGAAAGAAGCATTCCCAGAGAGCAGGTCGACGATCGGCGCGTACGGCGCAGCGTGCTCCTGGTGGCATCGAAGGCGGACCGCAGGCCGGTCAAGACCCTCCAGCGCGTTGTCAATGAGTGTGGTCTTTCCCATCCCCGCCTCGCCCGAGACGAGGATCGAAGCCGGTTCGGCCCGCTGGAGCAGGTCGAGCAGTCGGTCGAACTCCTTGCCGCGGACGGCGTGGCGGCCTGCCGCGCGAGATTTCTCCCTCATTTACTCATGATAACGCCGTGCCGGCGGTTGGTGTAGCTCGGCGATCGCTCCTTCGCTGGTTCTCCGATTCAGCCGATGGCTGCGGCCGAGGCGCACTCGCTACCCGTTCCCGGCGTCGACCGTGCGATCGAAGTGCGCTGGGGGTAGCTCCGTTCGATGGCCGCCGGGTTCGTCGGCAGATCCCGGCCATACATCCGTGAACGGGTGAAACTCCTTCCACCCGAACCACCAGTGACTCTCCAGGATCAAAGGTGATCCGTCCGCGAGATTGACGCCGTCGATGCTGTTGGTCTCTGGCCGGTATACGATGCGCACCTCCGTCCCGCCCACGGAGTCCAGGAACTCCGGAGACTCCTTGAGCCGGGAGAGCGGATACGCTTTGGAGATACCGTTGAGTGTTACACCAAACACTTTCTCGCGCAGCGGCAGCGCATTGCCAATGTCCGAGAACCCTGGTGCCATAGCCCGCTCGGTGATCTTGAGCATCCTTCTGAGCATCGGCTTCGGGATCCGCCCTTTCGGCGCGGTTTCGGACTCGACCGCGATCGCCGTGTCCGGGTGCGCGCTTCTCCAGTGGTCCAGGCGCATCTGCTGGCTCATCACCATCTGTAGCTTCCTGCCCTTCAGCTCGCCGTAGATCGCCTCTCCGGTCGCTTGTTGCCACAGAGTGCCGGTCTCCCGGTCACGCATCACCATGTTCCGCCGCCATACCGCGATCACCTGGAAACTCAGGCGTCTTCCATCGATGACCGGGTGGTACACGATGCAGCTTCTGCACGCGGCGCAGAAGGAAATCAGGAGCGGTGTGTCCCCGAGCCGATCGTTCAGTACGTGGCGCGGGAGTACCATGTCCTCGATTGCATAGCAGACGCTGCCCGCGCCGGGCAGCGCCACACCGACGACAGTCGTGTAGCCGTCCAACGGAGTGTCGGTCGATTTGATGATGTGTTCTTTGTTTAGATCGCGGAAACCCTTGGTGTTGTCGATGAGAAAAGACAATACCAGGAACAGGCTGAACACAACCACGGCCGCGGCCGCGCCGTTCTCATGCCGATAGAAAACGATCAACAGAATCAAACAGACACCCGCGATCGATCGCAGCAGACGGCGCTTTCTCTCGAATCTGTGAATCGTATAGAGGCTCAACCGCGGCGCGAAAGTAACGACCTGCAGTTGAAAGGCACTCCAGAACGAAACAGCGAACCCGACGAGAAGAATCAAAGGATACATGACAGTCGATATCCTCCGGGTACGAAGTCTACCGACGATACCATTGTGTGCCTACCCCGAGTCGAGCAGATCGAGCGGGCGGCGCATCAGCGCGCAAGCACTTGACGGACGAACAAATGTGACCGTATAGTAGTCATATGAAGACCACTTCGGTGTCCGAGTTGAAGGCTCATCTGAGCGAAACGCTGCGAGCGGTGAAGGCGGGCGAAGAGGTGGTCGTCCTCGAGCATCGGCGACCCGTTGCCGTCATTCGGCCTCACAGCGGCGATTCGATGATTCTCCGAGAGGCGACCGCCACCTATGCGCCCGCCCAGCTGAGCCCGCTTACGGAGGTCGACCCTCGGGATGCCCTGAATCAGGAGCGGGCAGATACGTGGTAGCGTACCTCGACTCATCGGTGGTCCTTCGTCACATCCTGCTTGGTGAGATTGCGATCGAGCACGCATTTGCGGTCGGATCCGTTGTGTCGAGCGAGCTGCTCGAGATCGAGTGCCGTCGTGTCTTGCATCGTTACCGGCTGAACGGGGATCTCGACGACGACGGTTTCCTGAACGCACGCGAACGCCTCGACGCGGTGCTCGTCGGCACAACTCTCCTGGCGCTCACCGAGCGGGTGAAGGCGCGAGCAATGGACGCGTTCCCGGTCGTCGTCAAGACGCTCGACGCGCTCCACCTTGCCTCGGCGCTCGTCTACGCCCAACGCTACGTCGATCCAGAATCGAACGAGACAATCCTCCTCTTCTCACACGACGAAGGGATGAACCGCTGCGCCCGTGCCCTCGGGTTCGCAACCCCGTTCAAGTAACGGCGATAGATCAGGAGGCGTGCTTGCTCAAGCGGCGCACTCTGCCACCGTCACCCCTCGATCAGCGTCGCCCCCGCCACGATCACCGGCGTGCGGAGCCAACTCGCCGGTCGCGTTCCGGAGAGCAGGTACTCCGCGATGATCCGGACCGGCTCGCTTCCCTGCGACGGAGCGTCCTGAAGGATCGTGAAGTCGATCTCTCCGTTCGCAAGCCCGGCTCGCACCACGGGGAGATCGTCGTTGGTCACGACCCGGATGCGCTCCGGAGACGCCCAGCGTCGGCGTTGCTCCACCAGTGCGCGAATGCTCCCGGTCGCGGCGTACGCCCCTACGACTCCGCGCGGGTCAACCGCCTCGAGTACCCGGAGGCTCTGCTCGTAGTCGTCGTGGCCTTCGAGGACCTCGAGCGTCGCGGCGGGTAGCCAGCGCTTCATCCCGGCGGCGAAGCCATCGACGCGATCGCGGTGCGCCTGGAACCGGAGGTTGCCCGTCAGCACGACCACGCGCGGTCCGGGGGGTGCGCCGCGCGCCCTGCGCCCGGCCGTCCAACCCCCGCCGATCATCTTCGCCATGAGTTCCGCGGCGACTCGACCGCTCTTGACCAGATCCTGCCCCACGAAGGCGAGGCGGCCGCTACCGGGGAGATCGGAGTTGGTGGTGACCACCGGCTTCCCGGCGTCCACGACCGAACGGACCGCGGCGCACACGCGATTGGTAGCGGGGCCCGTGACCACGAGTCCGCCAACCCTCTGGTGAAGCTGCGACTCGATCAGTCGTATCAGCGCGCGTTCGTCGTCGGGGTCGAACCAGGTCACTTCCGCGTTGATACCCATGTCGGCGAACTGCCGTCCGGCGTCGATCGCACCCGCCTCTAGCTGGAGGAAGAAGTCGCTGCTCGTCCGGGGGAGGAGCACCGCGATCGTCTGCGGCGTGTGGTTGAGTCGGAGCGCCTTCGCGGCGCGGTGCGGGACGTAGCCGAGCTCGGTCGCGATCGTGCGGATCCGCTCGGCGACCGCCGGGTTCACGTCGCCGCGGTCGTGGAGCGCGCGGTCGACGGTGCCACGCGAGACCCCGGCGGCCAGCGCGATCTGCTTGATCGACGGTCTGCCCGGGGTCGACGCGTGGGAAGGAGCCGACGCCGGGGACGGACGCTCGGTGCGTGCCACGTCAGACGAGCCGCGGCGGGGTCGCGGTCGCGGGGAAGGTCGGCATGAATCGGTAGCCGGGGTCGGCCGCTTGGCGGCGCTTCATCCGGATCACGTGGAACAGGCCGCGCCAGTAGCCGGACAGCGGCACGGGGAGGTCGTGCTTCAGTGCCCGGTGGAGGCGCGGGAGGTTGTAGAACGGCACGCCCGCGTACATGTGGTGCTCGGCGTGGTAGTTCATGTTCCAGTAGAGGAAGCTCATCACCGGTCCGAAGTCGGCGGTGTACGCGACGACGCGCCAGTCGGGGACGTTGCGGCCCAGGCCCGAGTGCTGCTGGATCTCGCAGCTGTGGACCAGGAAGGTGCCAAAGAAGTAGCCGAACGTCACCGTGAAGACGAGGATGTAGAGCTCGAAGTAGATGAAGAGCGCGGCCAGGATCGCGTGACCGATCAGGAGGAAGCGCGCCCACGAGACAAGCTTCTTCGTCTTGATGTTGTCGCGCGACAACAGCGGGCACCAGAAGAAGAAGTCGACGTCGGTGTTGCCAAAGGCGTGCGCGATGTTCGTGCGGAAGAAGCGGACGAACTGCTCCCAGTCGAACGTGAACCAGCCGATCACCTGGTACCACTTCTGCGGCATCGGCTCGGGCGGGATCTCCTTGTCGAACTCCAGGAATCCGGTGTTCATGTGATGGCGGCGATGGCTCTCCTTGAAGTGGAAGTGACTGTTCCACGTGAGGAACGCGAAGAGTTTGTAGAAGAACGTGTTGAGCCACCCGGTGCGAAACGCGGTCCCGTGGCTGAGCTCGTGCACCGCGGCGCCCATCCCGACGAAGCCGGTGAACACCGAGTGCACGTACGCGGCGATCAGTATCGCGACCGACTGCTCCCGAAGGAAGAACAGAAGCGCAGCCGCCGTTGTCGCCACATATATAAGGAGGAAACTGCCGGCGTGGAGGAGCC
>SKVA01000312.1 GCA_007129695.1 Spirochaetaceae bacterium
AGTTTGACGGCTGGCGACGGCTGATCTGGGACAACCCCAACTACATCGCCGATGTACGCGACCGGGAACTGCGAACGTTCCCGCTCTATCCGCAGCTGCAGCCGATGATGAAACTGATCGGATTCCGCGTCTATCGTGATGCGGCGCACGTAGGCGGCGATTTCATCACCTACATTCGCGACGTCGCACTCGTCTACGACCGTGCTCGCCTTGAGCTTCAGGAAGCGATCGACCACGATGCGCTCTGGGGCATCCTGGACCAGCGCGAAAGCGATCGGCGCCGCATCGAGCTTCAGAGACTCGGCAATCAGCAGGTGCTTCGATTCATCGAGCGTCAGCTGCAGGCTGATCCTGAACTCGATCTGAGGAACCGCTAAGCGCGGTCTTCCAGATGGTAGAGAACCCGGGCGAAAGCCCGGGTTTTTTTTTGTGCTGGGCGGGGCGCCGTCAGGGTGGGTCTTCGCAGTCGGATCGGTTTCGTCTACAGTGAAAATGCGACCCCGGTCGTCAGGCGGAAGAGAAACGCGTCGCCGCGCGATGCTCCGAGCAGTTCTCCCGTCCCGAAGAGGAAGATCGCGCTCTGAAGATCAACGTGCGCGCTCCATCGGTCAAACAGGTCTGCCGACACCGCAGTACCCACGGCCAGCGCTCCGAATCCGTGCTCGATCTGCGTACCCGTTGCCGGATCGCCAAACACCCGCGCACCGGACTGGTACGCAAAGTCGATCGTGATGCGATACGGTGTGTTCTTCTGGAACAGGCGCGTCTCGAGCCCGTACGCGACCAGCCGATCTACGTTTTCACCGCCGTCTGCGGCCCGGTAGGAAAAGCGCCGCGATCGAACGTAGAACGTCGGAATAGCGTTCGGTACGTAGAACCCGAGTGACAACTCGCTCTGTTCCTGGATGTAGTCGCCGGGTACGACAAGACGGCCGCTGAGACTCGTATCTGAGCGAAGCGTCGCAATCGCAATGCCTGGCGCGAAGAGCGTTACCGTCGTCGAGAGCCCCGACTTCAGGAATGACCCTCCGCCGTTGAGTATCCCGAAGAACGGCCCGACCGCGACCGAAAAGAACGAGTCAACGTAGCTCAGTCGCGCGTAGACGGTATTGCGCAGCACCTGATCGGTGTCGTACTCGAATGCGACCGACAGCTGATCGGATAGCGGCTGTCGCACGAGCGCGGAAACACCCCAGTCAAGCCGATCGCCTGGGAGACTTCGATCGGTGAGGACTCGGTCGCGATCGAACTCCAGGTTACTCAGGCGGAATCGAGCCTCAAGATCAACGCCAGGGGTAGACGCGATCGCGATCAGCAGCATCGTTCCCGTGACCAGGCAACGAAGCGCACGGTTGGTTGAAGTCATAGTCACCGCCGTTTAGAACTGTGTTCGAAACCCGACGAAGCCTTCCACCAGATCGTCGGGCGCGAACGGGAAGACGTTCAGATTGACCTTGAAATCCCAGTCGACGCCAAGCGAGTGCAACGTGAGGAACGGCGACACCACGACGCGAAGCGTCCGATCAGGGTCATCGGGCCTCAGTCGCAGCGCCGTTTCCAGCCCTCCCGACGCGGAATCCGCCTCGCGGTCGCGCGCGAGCAGCTTCACGATGATGTCGGTAGCGCCGCGCTCGCCGGTGGGGGCCTGGTGGTAGTACTGGGGGTGCCAGAAGAGCGTCAGAATGACCGACAGGAGGCCAAGGTCCACGCGCGGCTCAAACAGAAACATGAAGTCATCGATCGTCAGAGGCCCGTCGGCCACAGGCCGCCACCGCGGAACTCCGATCTGGGTAAGGAACTCGCCACCCGTGCCGGTCGCGTAGTAGAGAAGAAGACCCGCGCGGTACGCACCGACTGCGCCCTCCGGAAAGGTGGCTCCGGCGAACGTCTCGGCCTTGAATCCCATGAAGTTGAACGCCGCACGTAGATCGGTCGAATAGCGTCCCTGCCCAAGGTACCCGTCCTGGTAGACCGCGGCGTCGAGATAGAGCCATGACGCAAGCCCTGGCAGCGCGAACCCAAGACCAGTTCCGTTGATCGTATGAATCCCGTTGTAGACGACGCCGTCAGGGAAGTAGAGCAGGCCGCGCATATCGCTCGCGACGACGGCGCTGCCGAACTGCTCCGGGAAGATATCGCCGCTGAGGAGCGTCCGGTAGCGGCCGACGAAGTAGTCGAGGTCGACTCCGGCGCCAAACAGGTCGCGCACGACAACCCGCGCGTAGCTGAGCGTCAGCGATCGGTCGAGCGCGGCCCGGATCACGTCGGGGTCGTACGAGTCACCGGGGGTACTGGGCGCCTCGAGGTCAACGGTGTTAAGAGACAACCCGAGTTGCCCGCCGAACTTGTACCCGCCGCCGAGTTCGACGTCGATATCGGCCTGCGTTCGCAGCACGAAGATCCCGTCGTCCATCGCACCGCGGGTCAGTAGCTGGAACGCAGGAATCGTTACGTTCGCCGCGTGAGCGGCGTACGCAATGAGAACCGTACACGTGACCATGACGAGCTTTCGCATCTGTCCTCCGCGAGCAGTGTAACGAAACCGCGCGGCCGTGACACCCTCCTGTATAGTATCGGGAGCGTCCCTCCGTCACTGAACACCGCTTGAAATGGAACTTATTCATGTACTTGACAGCGTCGGGCGAAACGCTACACTTAGGCTCGATGAGCGACTACCTCGATCCGAACAACGAGGAGCTCTTGCAGGATTTCTTCGCCGAGGCGGAATCGCAGGTGGAGCTGCTCGAAGCGAACATCCTTGTGCTCGAAAACGACCCGCGTAACCGTGACGCGATCGACGAGGTCTTTCGCGCTGCGCACACGCTCAAGGGTGCCGCCGCGACCGTCCAGATGACCGAGCTCGCCGAGTTCACCCACATCGTCGAGGACGCTTTCGACCGGGTTCGTGAGTCGAACGCCGACGTAGACGGCGACCTGATCGATCTGCTGCTGTCGGCCGTTGACATCGTGAAGTCGATGCTCGTCGCGCGAGCCGACGGATCGATCTACGACGGCGATCAGAGCGTCGTTGCCGCGGGTCTCGCAGAGTTCGTCGGCAAACCCGCAGAGACCTCTGCGCGCGGTCAGGTATCGTCCCGGCCCACCGAAACAGCGCACCCCTCACCACCTGCGATCGACGCCGATACTGACGCGGCGCTTGCGGTCTGCGTCGGCTTTGATGAGTCGAACCCGATGAACTCGGTCGGAGGTATACAGGTCTTCGCCGCGCTCAAACGAGTCGGAACGATCGTCCGGACCGAACCCGACTTCGACGTGCTCTACGAGGATCGCTACCACCCGGAAGTCCGTTACTTCCTGTCGACCGACGCAGACGAGAGCGCAATCATCGCTGCGGCCCGAATCCCCGATGTCACCACCGATATCCGCGTTGAAGCGGTCGGTCCTGCCGGCGGCGGTGCACCCCTCGCCGGTAGCGAAGCCACTGCCGGGAGCGAATCGCGAGTCGACGCTGACCGGCCAACCGATACCGAGCCGGCTGCCGGCCAATCCGAGTCGCCGGATAAGGTGCCTGAGCGACGTCGAAGCACACCTACCGGCTCGGTACTGCGTGTAGACAGCCGTCGAGTCGACGATCTGCTGAACCTGGTCAGCGAAGCTGTGATCAACAAGGCGGCATTCAACCAGGTCAGCGGAGAGTTCACCGACGAGCTCGCATTGCTGAACGCAGGCACCGACCAGTACCGGATCCTTATGCGTCAGTTGTTCGACTCGCTTCCGGAGTACTTCGAACGCATGCAACGCGGAGCGTCGTCCAAGGACGTCAAGAAGGAGCTCAACGAGCGCTTTTCCGGGCTCTACACACACTTCGATGATTTTGCGGGACGCTTCCGACAGAGCCTCAACAAGTTCAGAAGCAACACGCAGAACCTTGGCAGGATCGCGAGCGAACTGCAGGAAGGCGTCATGCGGATCCGGATGGTTCCGATTTCGCAGATCTTCTCCCGCTTCCCGCGACTGGTACGCGATCTGACGCGGACGCTCAGCAAGCAGATCGATCTGGTCATCCAGGGTGAAGACACCGAGTTGGACAAGTCGGTCATCGAGGATCTTCTTGACCCGCTGATTCACTGCGTGCGCAACTCGATCGACCACGGGCTCGAAGCTCCGGCCCAACGGCTCGAAGCGGGCAAGAGTGAAACCGGGACGCTGACGCTGCGCGCGAGCAGCGAAGGCAATATGATAATCATCGAAGTTGCCGACGACGGTCGCGGTATCGACGTCAAGGCGGTCCGCGACAAGGCTGTCGAGCGGGGTGTGATCCACGCTTCGAAGACCCTCAGCGATGTTGAAGCGTTCAACCTGATCTTCGATCCTGGTTTCTCTACTGCCAAGAAGGTCTCCAACATATCGGGGCGCGGGGTAGGGCTCGACGTCGTGCGCAAGCAGATCGAAAAACTCAACGGAAGCGTGACGGTATGGTCGGCGCCTGACGAGGGAACCCGGTTCACGATCAAGATCCCGCTGACGCTCGCGATCATTCAGGGTCTCATGATCCGTGTCGGAACCGAGACCTACGCGATCCCGATCACCTCCGTTGTCGAAAGCCAGAGGATCAGGCCGTCGGACATCCGTACGCTCGACAACTACGAAGTGCTCGATGTGCGCGAGGACGTCGTAAGCCTGTTGCGGCTGAGCCGTATCTTCGGAATTGCGACCGACCCCGACCCGACACACTACTTTGTCGTGATCGTTGGCAGCGGCGACAAGAAGGTCGGACTCGTCGTCGACTCGCTGATCGGAGAGGAGGATGTCGTGATCAAGCCGTTGCGTGATCACTTCACGAATGCTCCCGGTATCGCGGGCGCGAACATCACCGGTGACGGGCGCGTGTCGCTGATCATCGACGTTGCGCAGTTACTCGAGCTTGGCCTGACGAGCGAACGCAACGCGCGCTCTACGACAGGAGCCGTCATTGGCGGGTAACGCGACCACCGAACGCCGCAGATCGGTGCAACACACGGGACTCTTTCGAACACAGGAGATCGACGACGAATCGGTGGAGTCGGTCGACTTCAAGATGGTCACGTTCTCTCTGGGCGGAAAACTCTACGGCGTCGACATCATGATGGTCTCCGAGATCGCGAAGTTTGACGAGTTCACGTACGTTCCGAATACGCCACCATTCGTCGCCGGCGTGTACAACCTGCGCGGTGAGATCATCTCGGTCATCGACCTTCGCGTGATGTTCAGGCTGCCGATCGCATACCGCCGTGCCGACGAACCGGCCGACGGCTTGATCCTCCGACTCGAGACGGGGCTGATCGGCGTGATCGTCGACAGCATCGATCGCGTCGTCGGCGTTTCGTCGCAGACGATCCAACCACCGCATCCGATCTTCGCCGACGTCAACATCCGTTACATCAGCGGAGTCGTGGAGTTCGAACAGCAGCTGTACATCATCCTCGACACCGAGCGTATCCTCGGCCCCGAACTCGCACTAGGCTCGGCACCGGGTGCCGCCAGAGCTATCGGCCGCGGTGCACAGCCCCTTCCTGCGTCAGACCGGATCGCCCAGACGGTGGCAGGTGACGCCGAACCTCCCGCGTCGGTTCTGATCGACAACGTGTCGTCGACGCTGCATTCGCTGACCGATTTCGTCGTGTCTCCGGTGAACCGGCAATGGGTCGAACAGAGAGTGGCGAACTGGCAGAGCGATCACCACGGGGAGATCGACGTAACCACGCCCGAATCCGCCGATCGCTTTCTACGCGGCTTCGCGACGCCCGATTCGAGCCGCCTGTGGACCGACGAGTACCGTGCGGCGGTCGCAGAACTGCTCCCCGAACCCCGCGGAGCGATCAACGTATGGAACCCAGGTTGCGGTGCCGGCTATGAGACGTACTCGATCGCCACGCTGTTACGAAGCGTCTACCCGGAGTCGGGGATCAAAGTGTGGGCGGGCGACAAGGATCTGCTGCGGATTTCCACCGCGCCCAACATGATCTGGAGCTCCGAGCCACCATCGGAGTTCTACCTCGACCATATGGTCAAAACGCGCGAAGGCTACGCGTTCACCGGTGAGATCAAAGACCTGATCCTGTTCGAGTTCAGCGATTTTCTCCACGGTACGACGTTACCGCCGTTCTCGATCGTGGTCATCCGCGACGTGCTGTCGTATCTTCCCGAGGAACACCAGCAGCGTGTCGTCAGGACGATAGAGGACGGAAGCCTGCGTCCGTGTCTGATCATCACGGGCACCAACGAGGATCTGCTGCCGATCCTGCGATGCAAGGAAGTCTCCCGCGGGCCTGTTCGCGGGTATTTACTGGAGTAGCGGAGAGTATAATGCGAGTCGAGTACATCAACCCCTTCGTAGAGGCAGCAACCAGTATCCTGCGGGAGGTCCTTCAGTGCGACGTCGCGCGCGGAGAACTCTATCTCAAATCGACCGCATCGCCGGTTCTGGGCGTCGCCGCGATCATCGGCCTGGCGGGTGACGTCGAAGGCAGGGTTCTGCTCGACATGAACCGGCAGACGGCCGTCCAGGTCGCGTCGGCGATGCTCGCGAGCATGGAGATGGAGCCGATCACCGAGCTCAACGATCTTGGGCGGGCCACGATCACCGAGCTCGCGAACATGATCACCGGCCAGGCGGTCACGAAGCTTCACAACCTTGGCTTCAAGTTTGACCTGACGCCTCCGGCGCTGGTGACCGGCGACAACATGGAGATATCAAACACTAACGTGGAGGCGCTGATCGTGCCGATGGAAGTACCGCAGGGCAAGATCGAGATCAACGTGGCAGTACGGGAGCGTGGTTGATGAAAGCTAAACAGGATTTTCCAAGCATTAACGAACGGGCCGCCGACGGGCTCAAGGAAGACGGGACTCCGTATCGCGTGCTGATCGTCGACGACAGTATGTTCGTCGCAAAGCAGCTCAGCCAGATACTCACGTCTGAAGGGTTTGAGATCATCGGTACCGCAGGCGACGGCGAAGAAGGCGTCACGAAGTACAAGGAGCTCTACCCGAAGGTCGACCTGGTGACGATGGACATCACGATGCCGAAGATGGACGGCGTCACCGCGCTCGAGCAGATCGTCGCGTTCGACAAGGATGCGAAGGTCATCATGGTCAGCGCGCTCGGCAAGCAGGATCTGGTCAAGAAGTCACTACTGATGGGAGCAAAGAACTACATCGTCAAGCCGCTCGACCGGAAAAAAGTCCTGGAACGTATCTTGATGTCGCTGAAGTAAACCGGTATGTTATCCCGGAACCGGGCGGTTAGCTCAGTTGGTTAGAGCACTTGCTCGACACGCAAGGGGTCGATGGTTCGAATCCATTACCGCCCATCGTTGTAAAGGCCCGGCTGGTAAGAAGTTACCAAGTCGGGCCTTTCTCGTTTCGGGGAGAGCAACCCGTGTGATCTGACTCGGCAATGGAGCGCAGTATGACGAACGTGAAGCGAGTGCTGGTGGTTCTGGGCCTGAGTCTGATCGTCGATGTGGACTCGGAAAGCGCCAGGCTACGGGCTCGGGTGACCGTCAGCCTCGTCACCCGTCACCTCCCGATGATGACCGAATGACCGACCTACCGGATAATCGTAGCGAACAAGCTACGGTTTCTCTTTACACGCTGGCCCAAGCCGCGGATCTGGCGAATCTTCAGCCGGTTACGCTGCGGAAATACTGCATCGCCGGCAGGATCGGGCGGAAGCTCGGTAACCAGTGGGTGCTGACGCCGGCGGATATCGAGACGGCCCGAGCGCTGAACCATCGGCCCGGTCGACCCGGGAAA
>SKVA01000393.1 GCA_007129695.1 Spirochaetaceae bacterium
CCGCGGATGTGCAACCCAAGAACCTCCTCTACCCACGCGCGGTACATCCACGCGGCCGAACCAGTGTACCACGACCAACCGCCGCGACCGATGCGACCGGGCAACCGGTAGACGTCCGCCGCAATGACGTAGGGCTCGACCACGTATCGCCGCACCGCTTCGGGATTGCCGGTTCGCTCGATTGGATTGAGCATGCGAAGCATCGCGGCGGCCTTCTCGCCGTCGCCGCTTCGCGCGAGCGCCATTGCGAACCAGAGCGCTGCGTGTGTGTACTGTCCCCCGTTCTCGCGTACACCGGGCGGATAGCCCTTGATGTACCCCGGTGACGGTTCGCTCGTGTCGAACGGCGGTTCGAACAGGAGTATCAGCCCGTCGTCCTGGAGAACGAGGCGCTTCCATGCCGAATCGAGCGCAGTGCTTGTTCGTTCCTCATCCGCGAAACCGCTCAGCCGGGCCCACGACTGCGGCAGCGAGTCGATCTGCGCCTCGTCGTTCGCCGACGATCCGAGCGGTGTGCCATCGTCAAAAAACGCACGCAGGTACCACTCCCCATCCCAAGCTGTCTCCTCGATTCGAGCGCGAAGCGTGGCCGACTGGTCAGCATAGGTTTTGCGCCGCGCGGTCTCTCCCTTCAGATCCGACAGCACGCTCATCCGGGTCAGTACCTCGATCAGGAACCACGCGAGCCACACGCTTTCGCCGCGGCCTTCTGCGCCGACCAGGTCCATCCCGTCATTCCAGTCTCCGGTCCCGATGAGCGGAAGACCATTTGGACCCGCGGTCAAGCCGCGCTCGACCGCGCGGCAGCAGTGCTCGAACAGAGTCCCGGAGTCGGCCCCGACGAACGGCGTCGCAAAGTACTCGTGCTGGTCGGGCTCCAGCGGGGGGCCATCGAGGAAGGGAACGCGTGCCTCGAGGATCTCGCGGTCGCCTGTCACCTCCACATAGTGGGCGACGACGAAAGGAAGCCAGAGCAGATCGTCAGAAATGCGCGACCGTATGCCCGCACCTGTAGGCGGATGCCACCAGTGCTGGACGTCGCCCGCGGCGAATTGGCGGCTAGCGGCGAGCAGGATCTGGTCACGCGCGACCTCCGGACGGGCACACGCGAATGCCATCGCATCCTGGAGCTGGTCGCGGAAACCGAACGCGCCGCCCGACTGGTAGGTTGCGGATCGTCCCCACATCCGGCAGCTCAGGCTCTGGTAGAGCAGCCATCGGTTGAGGAGGAAGTTGACGGAGAACTCGGGGGTTTGTACCTCGATCGTCCCGAGCAGGTGATCCCACCACGCGATGGTACGCGCAAGCAACGACTCGAACGCCACCGAGTCTCGGAGCAGGCGGATTAGCTCTCTTGCCGACTCGACAGTATCGGTCTGCCCCACCATGACGATGATCTCCGCCGTCGCACCGGGAGCAATCTCCACGCTGGTCTGCAGTGCCGAGCACGGATCGAGCGCCGCTCCGATGCGCGACGCGAGCCCGGCTCGACGCATCGCGGCGGGACGCGCGAGCGAGCGGTTCCTCCCGACGAACACCGTTCGGTCAGCCGAGTGGGAGGCGGCCACCGGCGTCATGGTGGCAAAGGCGACCCGATCGCCGTATTCGGGGTGGAAACGGTTACGCGCCAGAATCGCGCGCGCATCGGCGTCCCACGATGTGGCGACGTGCATCTGCGAGGTCTCGCGGTTCTCTCCCAGGGTCCACTCGATGTAGTGGGTGACCGACAGCGTGCGGGTCCGGGCGCTGCCATTTCGCAGGCGCAACCGCTGAAACTTGACCGGCAGACCGCCGTCGTCGTCCACCGGCACGAAGACGGTGAGTTCCTGTTCTATGGCGTGGCTGTTGTGCTCGAATACCGAGTAGCCCGCTCCATGTCTGGCACGGTAGGCCGACTTCTCGCGGATCGGTGATGCGGTTGGTGTCCAGTAGAGACCGCTCTCCTCATCCCGGATGTAGATGGCCTCCGTACTCGGATCGACGACCGGATCATTGGACCACTCGGTGAGACGATTGCGCTGACTGTTGCCGTACCAGGTGAAGCCCGCGCCGGTCTCCCCGATCAGCGTTCCGAAGCTCGGATTGGCCATGACGTTCACCCACGGCGCGGGAGTATTGGTGTCAGGCCCAAGATAGATCGCGTACTCGCGTCCTTCGTCGGTGAAGCCGCCGAGTCCGTTGAAGTAGTGAAGCTTCAGGAAGGGCAGCGGTGCCGATGGGTCGGCGGCGGTCCGTTTGGTGACCGACAGTTCCGGCGGTGCAGGATCTTCGGCGAGCAGGCCGAGCTGCTGCGGCAAGGCGCCGCGGGCGGCCACAAGGACAACACGCGCCGCCGCCATCAGGAGTGACAGATCCTCCCGGGGGAGTTGGTTCGCGCTCAGAAGGAACGCCCCGGTCGCGTGGGCGCGGACGAGCGCCTCGAGCTGGCTCCTGAGCGGATGCTCGTATCCGTGCGCCTCTTCGTTGAGGATCACCAGGTCGGTCTCAAATCCGTGCATGCGCCAGTAGGCCTGCGCGCGGAGCAACTGGCGAACAAGCCCGATGTCGCGAGTGTCGGCGACGGTGACCAAGACAATCGGCGAATCCCCCGATATGCCGTACGCCCACAATCCTGTCTGCCCCTTGCGGTTCTCCAGGATGCGTCTGGACGAAGGACGCAGTCGAGCGCTGGGGAACAGGAGATGACTTGCCACCTGCTGGAAGCGCCGCGCCTCATCAGGATGGATGCGGAGCGAACGCAGCTCGATCTGCGCGGAAGCCCACGCGAGATCCATTGACCGGTCGATCGCGTGCGGATCGCTGAACTTCTCCAGAAGGTTCAACACCGCCGTCTTCGACTCACCGGCAGCGAGGATCAGCGATATCTGCCTGCGCTCCCCCGGGGCCAGGGTTAGGCTGTGGCGCACGCTCAGAATCGGATCGAGCACGTATCCGTGGCTGCCGCCCGGCGGGGCGGTGGCGCCGGCGGGACTCGCGAGCGTACGACCGCGTTCGATGAACGCGGCACGATCGGTCTCATAGCGGAACTCACCGTCGCGGTCGTCGATGGCGCGGTCGCAGGTGATGCGATGCCCCACAAACACCGGGTTGTCGTCGGATCGTCGCAGACGGCGGTAGGCGATGAGATCGCGCCGTTCGGGCAACGCTTCGGTTTCGATGAACAGCTTGTTGAAGGCGGGGTGCTGGAGATCGGCGCGGTGCGGCGCCATCGAAAGCTCGATGTAACTCGTCAGGTCGAGGTGGCGGCCGCGGAGTGAGCGGTTGATGAGGGTGAGGCGGCGGACCTCGACATCATCCTCGGGAGAGACCACTATCTCGGTCTTCACTTCGATGCCGTTGTCGACCCGCCTGATCACAGCGCGGTCAAGAGCAAAGTCGGCGCTATAGGTTTCCACCCTGGTGTCCGTCGGATGGTAGCTGTTCGACCACAGATGATTGCCGTCCGCCTCGTGGATGTAGCAATGGATGCCTCCGGTGTCGCGGGTGGTGTCGGCGCGCCAACGGGTGAGCTCGAACTCTCCCCACCGGCTGTAGCCGCCGCCGGAGTTGGTCACCATGAGCGAGTAGCGACCGCTACCGAGCAGCTGCGTTTTCGGTGTCGCGGTATGCGGGGAGTCGAAGCTGCTCACCGAAGGCACCACTTCATCGATACCCTCGATCGCCGGCGTTCGCCCGCGCGCGGCAAGGTAGCGGGAGGAGAGCTTGGGGATGCTCTCGTGCAGCAGCGACTCGAAGGCGCGCACGCGTGGATCGCGGTGAAAGTGGTTCCGCACCGCGCCTGCGTGCAGGTAGTTGCTCAACGCGAGGAATCCCATGCCGTGGTGATGAGACATGTAGGTGCGCACAACCACCCCGCGCCCACCATCACGCGAAGCCTGGCGCGTGAAGTCGATCGCGTCGTAGAAGCCGTATTCGTTCCACAGTCCGATCGATCCGAGGAGCCGGAGGTTTGCCACCGCCTGTTTCGGCGCGACCTCCAGGGCCAGCAGGGTGGCGTACGGAGCGACGACAAGATCCTCCTCCAGACCGCGCTTGAGTCCCAACTGCGGTACGCCAAACGCCTTATACTGGTAGGTCTTGTTGACGTCGAGATCGGAGTGCGCCGATTCCGAAATTCCCCACGGCACGCGACGTTTGCGTCCGTAAGCTATCTGGACTTCCACCGTATCGGACTCCGCCTTGTCGAGCAGCGAGCTCTCGAACGAACGGAGCAGGAGCCGCGGCATCAGGTACTCGAACATGGTACCGGTCCAGCTCAGCAGTGCCCGGCGACGACCGATCGAGTTGTACGGTCGACCCATCGTAAACCAATGCTCTACCGGGACCTCACCGCGAGCTATTGCGACGAAGCTACCGACGCGTGCCTCACTCGCGAGCAGGTCGTAGAAAGCGTTGTCAGGGCGCTGGTCGGTAACGCTGAAGCCGATAGAAAAGAGCTTGCGCGTGTGGTCGTAGAGGAAGCCCATGTCGATCGACTGAGCGAGTCCGCGGATCGATTCGACGAGCTGCCGCGCGATCGCAAGTTGCTCCCCCGCGAGCCACTTCGCCGTATCGAACGAATCGATGACCCGGTCGATCCACGGCGACAGTGGGCCATCCGTTACCGTCGCGCTCCCTCGTGCCGTTTCGAGCAGGCGAATGCAGTCAACATCCCCGCAGGCGAGTTCGCGCAGCGACGGGGCGCGCTTGATACTCGTGTCGATCGAGGCGAGCGTTTCGCCCCCTAACGGCGCAAGCTGCGACACCGATTGCTCGGCGAGGATCTCGATCCACAGCAGATATCGATTGCGTATCGAGCTCCACGCGGAGATCTGACTCCGGATCTGCCGCTTCCAGTAGACCGCGCCGGCGGAGCGCGCCGGCGTTTCGGCAGGGGCAATGGATAGCGAGTCGTCGAGTTGGCCAGTTCGTCGCAGTAGCGCCAGTTGGGCCGGTACACCCACAGCGCCGGCCCGACATCCACGCGCAAGCACCGCGAGTTCTCCCAGTACTCTTCGGTGGTCGTGACCAAGGAGGCGCTCTGTTCTGACCGTCTCCCGAAGCGCCTCGGCGGTATCGTACAGACCCTCGAAGGCGCTTTGACCAAGAAGCGGCGTTTCGGTTAACGCGGTCAGCGCGTGTTCCACCGACACGAGCGCAGCGAGCAGGTTACCGCTGTCGACGGTCGACACGTAGCGCGGCTCGAGCGGCGCGAGGGTCTCGACGTCGTACCAGTTCAGAAGGTGTCCCTTGAATCGTTCCATTCCAGCGATCGTCGCCATCGTTTTGCCGAGCGCGTCGACCGCCTGATCGGCGGTCAGATATCCAAAGTCGCAAGCCGCGGGCACTGCGAGCAGCCACAGCCCGATGTTGGTCGGGCTGGTCCGCATCGCCAACCGATCCTGGTGCGACACCTGATAGTTGTCGGGTGGCAGCCAGGAGGTCTCGTCGCAGACGAACTGCGAGTAGAATCGCCACGTTCTCCGCGCGATCCCGCGCAGATAGTGCCGGTCGGCGGAGGGCAGGTCGGCGTCGGTCGCTCCTCTGCGCGGTGGGCGGTTCAGCAACCAGCCGGTCAACGGGGAGAGAACCCACAACGCGAGCCACGGAGCGATGGTGAGCACATGCTCCGGCGACCAGCGCACGGCTGCCCAACCCGCGGCCGCCGCTGCAGTTGCGATCACACCCATCGACACGAGCATTCTGGGCAGGTGCGTAAGCCAGGTGCGGCATGCAGGACACCTGCCGGTCCATTCGAGCAGGTTCCGGTGCGAGATGAACCGGCGATACCATACGCGACACACGGCGTCGAGGGCGAGCAGACTCTGGTGCGGAATCAGCGAGGCTTCCGTGACCGTTCGCAGCAGATCGTGCCCCAGACCGCCTGATGAAAGCGACCTGAGCCCGCCGCGGGTCGTCGCCATCGTGAACGGACTCGCCATCGCTGCGAAAAGCAGCCGCGCCGCGACGATCAAGCCCGCGACCAAGCCGGTCGCCGGCGACAGAAGCCACGCGCTGACGAGCAGGGCGATGCTTGCGCCGGGGATCGCGCTACGACGCAGATTGTCAAGGACCTTCCATCGACCGAACCACGAGATCGCGTTCGGCACTCGTCGACCGCCAGGCCCGGGTACGCTCGGCATGATCCAGTCGGCGATCTGCCAGTCCCCGCGTATCCATCGGTGCTGTCGCTTCGCGAAGGTCAGATAGTCCTGCGGAAACTCGTCGAACAGTTCGATGTCGCTGGCCAGGCCAACCCGGACGTGGGCGCCCTCGATCAGATCGTGACTCAGCAGCAACTCGTCCGGAAACCGACCCGATAACACCCGGCTGAACGCGCGGACATCGTAGATGCCCTTTCCATGGTAGGAGCCTTCTCCGGTGAGATCCTGGTTGACGTCCGAAATGGTACTCGTGTACGGGTCCATTCCGATTGGGGTGGTGAAGAGCCGACTGAAGAGCGATCCGGTGGTACTCGGCAGCGAGGGACTCACGCGCGGTTGTATGATCGAGTACGAGCCGGCGGCGATTCGCCCGTCGTCGTCGAACCGAGGCTGGTTCAATGGGTGAGCAAGCGTTTCGATCATCCGCCGGGCGGTACCGGGCGGCAGCTGCGTATCGCTGTCGAGTGTGATGACGAACCGTACGAGCCGCAAGCGGCTGGCATCGCCAAGGTACACGAGCCGGCCGGCGTCATCTGGCCGTGTCCCATCGATGAGTCGGTTGAGCTCTTCCAGTTTTCCGCGCTTGCGCTCCCAACCGATGAACTTCCGCTCGGACTCGCTCCAGACCCTTTCCCGATGCAGGAGCAGGAAACGATCGCAACAGTAGCGTTGATTGAGCGAATCGAGACCGGAGATTGCAGTCTGCAGCAACTTCTCGTCAGACTCGAGACGCGGTGTATCCGCGTCGATCCCGTCGGAGAACAGACTGAACAGAAGGTTGTCCTCTCGATTGGCCAGATAGCGGATCTCGAGTTTTCGCACCTGATCGTCGATCGTCTGCTGATCGACGAGCATCATCGGCACCACCACGAGCGTCAGGAAGGTATCGGGGATCCCGGAGCGCTCGAAGTCCATCTTCGCCAGCGCGCGAGGCGGCATCAGGCGCATGACGAGGTAGTTCATGACCTCGACCGCGAGTTGACTGATCGGGACGAGCGCGATCAGTGAGAAGAGAATCCGGAATCCCGGTGGTCTTCCGTGCATCCCGACACCGGCGACCAGGGCGACGAACAGCGCGGAGAAGACGACCAGACCGGAGAGATAGACCGCGGTGTGGTGGTCGGTGACCCACTCTCGCAACCGATCCCGGAGCGACTTCCCGGCACCGGTAACCCGGTCGAGCACCCGCCGGGCTTCGCCGACCAGGTAGGTTCCGACGTGAGCCAAGCGCTGGTCGTTCGCGCGGTCACGGGTGGCGTCTTCGGCGAGGCCGACGACACTCTGGGCCGCTTGCTCTTCGGTGAGCGCTGATCGCCTGGATACCTGCTCGACCCCGCGCCGATACCGGTCGCGGGTGGCGTAGTCCATCCGGGGGTAGACTCCGGCGGGATCGAGTCGGAGCAGTCGCTCTACGCGACTGACCTCTTCGAAAACGGTTCGCCAGTCCAGCCGTGCGAGCTCGCGGAGCGCCGTAAAGGCGTTGCCGGCGGCAATCTGGCCCTTCGCCAGTCGATCGTGCTCGCGCGAGGTCAACTCACTGATCGGCTGACCGTAGAGACGCTCCA
>SKVA01000141.1 GCA_007129695.1 Spirochaetaceae bacterium
CGAGGTGAAATGACCGTACGTCCACTGCTCGCAGGAATCGATGTCGGCTCGACTACCGTTAAAATCGCTCTCGTCGATCCCGACGACGGTTCGCTCGTCTACAGCGCGTACCAGCGACACGGAGCCCGCCAGCGTCGCACCGCGCAGGAGCTCATCGAAGCTGCGTTGGACGAGTACCCGGGTCTCCGCGTCAGACCGGTGTTCTGTGGATCGGGATCGCGTGACCTTGCGATCGCGATGGGAGTCCCGTACATCCAGGAGGTCGTCGCGAACGCGGTCGCGGTCCGTCGCTTTCACCCGCGAACCCGCGTGTCGATCGAACTCGGCGGTCAGGACGCGAAGGTAACCTTCTTCCACCGCGACGAAGCGACCGACACCCTGGTCGCGTCCGACATGAGAATGAACGGAAGCTGCGCCGGGGGAACCGGCGCGTTTCTGGACGAAGTAGCGGGGGTGCTCAAGCTTCCGGTCGAGTCGCTCAACGCGACCGCCGAACTCGGGACGCAGATCTATGACATATCGGGCAGGTGCGGCGTGTTCGCAAAGACCGATATACAGCCGCTCCTCAATCAGGGAGTCGGGAAGCCCGACATCGCCAGATCGGCGTTTCACGCGGTCGCGAAGCAGACGATCGGAGGACTCGCGCAGGGCCTGGAGATCGTCCCGCCGGTCATCTTCGAAGGCGGCCCGCTCACGTTCAACCCCGAGCTGGTCGCGGTCTTCGCCGAACGCCTCGATCTGACGCCCGACCAGATCATCCGCGCCGAGCACCCGGAGATCCTCATCGCGTGGGGCGCTGCGCTCGGGGGTCCGCAGCTCTACCCCGACGCACCCGCCGTGGAGCTCGAGTCGCTCGCGCGGCACGCCGCGTTCACGCAGACCGATACTGATACTTCCAGGAAGGATACACGCATCGCGAACGCGCCGCTGTTTGCGTCGAGCGCGGAAGAGAAGCAATTCAAGCTCCGCCACGAACCGCCGCTGCCGATCGATCCGCACGCGTTCGCAGGGACGAACATCGACGTCGTGATAGGTATAGACGCGGGCTCGACGACCAGCAAGTTCGTAGTGATGACGACCGATGGTCAGCTCGTCGACGAGTTCTACGCGCGCAATGCGGGTGAGCCAATCGAGGTCGTCCGTGCCGGCCTCATCGAGCACAAAGCCCGGTGGGACAGTCTGGGAATCGACGTGAACGTCGTTCGTGTTGCGACCACCGGATACGGAGAGCAGCTGTTCGCCGCGGCGTTCGGCGCCGACTACCACACGGTGGAGACAGTAGCGCACGCTGAGGCAGCGCTCCACTATGAGCCTGGTGCCTCGTTCGTCCTGGACATCGGCGGTCAGGACATGAAGGCGCTCTTCCTTGACGACGGCATCGTGACCGGGATTACGCTCAACGAAGCGTGCAGCGCCGGGTGCGGATCCTTCCTGGAGAACTTCGCGTCGTCGCTGTCGATCCCAGCGACGGAGATCGCCGACTACGCGTTTCGATCGACCTCGCCGTCGAGTCTGGGTTCGCGATGCACGGTCTTCATGAACTCGTCTATCATCACCGAACAGAAGAACGGCAAGACGCCCGAAGATATCATGGCGGGGCTCTGCCGGTCGATCGTAGAAAACGTCTTCTCAAAGGTGATCCGACTGTCCAACCTGGACGCGATCGGCACGCGCATCGTCGTCCAGGGCGGCACGTTCAAGAACGATGCGGTGCTGCGCGCGCTCGAGCTCTACGTCGGGCGATCGGTCGTGCGCGCCCCCTACCCGGGAACGATGGGTGCGATCGGGATCGCGCTGCTCGCGCTCAAGCATCACAGGGACGGCCGACTCGCCGGCGAGTCGCGCTTCATCGGGTGGGATGCGCTCGAGCGGTTCACATTCGAAAAGCAGACGGGACTCGTCTGCCCGCTGTGCTCGAACAGCTGCCGTCGGACCGTTATCAGTTTTCCGAACGGCAATCGTCTGGTCACCGGCAACCGCTGCGAGCGAGGCGAGGTCGTCGGCGATCCGAAGGATCCCGCAGCGCGCAACCGACTGCGCGAGATCCGCGCTGCGCGACACGGACGCGTCGACCTGTTCAGTCTCCGGCAGGAACTGTTGTTCCGTGATCCGGTCGTAACCGAGACTAGCCCGCGCAAGGCGATCACGATCGGGCTGCCGCGCGCGCTCGAGATGTGGAGCACGCTCCCGTTCTGGCGCGCGTTCTTTGGCGCGCTCGGCTTCAAGACGCTCGTCTCCCCACCGAGCACCAAGAAGCTCTACGAAACCGGGCTGCAGTCGGTTCCGTCGGATACCGCGTGTTTCCCTGCGAAGCTCAGTCACGGGCATCTGCGCGCGCTGATCGACGCGCGACCCGACCGGATCTTCATGCCGATCATGAACCGGATGATCCCGGAAAACCCGACGGTGTGCAGCAACCATGCGTGCGCGGTGCTCAAGGGGTACCCGGCGGTGCTGCGAATCGCCGATGAACCCGAAACGCGCCACGGGATACCGACCGACACGCCGGTGTTCCACTGGGTCGACCAGTACGCGAAGGTCGAATCGCTGGTCGAATGGACCGGCGTCACGTTCGGTATCCCGCGCGAGGCGGTGGTCGACGCGATCGATCAGGCCGACCGGGTCCAGGCCGAGCACCGGGCGGCGCTGCAGGAGGCCGGGCAGCGCGTGCTCGATGCGCTCACCGATGACGAGTTTGCGGTCGTCGTCGCCGGCAGACCGTATCACTCCGATCCGATCGTCAACCATGAACTGCCCGAGCATTTCCTGAAGCGAGGGATCCAGGTGCTGCCGTTGGAGGCGCTGCCCGACCTGGATTGCATCGACCTGACCCCGGTCAGGGCCGAGTTGACGGTGAACTACCACGTGCGAATGTTCGCGGCGGCGATCCTGGTCGCGCGTGACCCACGGCTGGAGTTCGTGCAGATCGTGAGCTTTGGATGCGGCCACGATGCGGTCGTCGGTGACGAGGTCACGCGGCTTCTGGCGCACGGCGGCAAGTCACCGCTCAACCTGAAAATGGACGAGAGCGATATCTCCGGGCCGCTGAACATCCGCGTGCAGTCGTTCATTGAGACGATCGCGCAACGCAGGCGACGCGGCGCGGCGCCCGAACGCGTCGACTTTCCCGCGCCCTACATAGCGCCGTATCGGAAGGAGCATCGCAAGACAAAGACGCTGTTCATCCCGAACGTGAGCCGGTCGTTCAGCGTGATCGCGTCGGCCGCGCTCCGTAACGACGGGTTCACGACGCGCCCGCTACCGATGGCCGGATCGCGCGCGGCGGACTTGGGCAAGAAGTTTGTCCACAACGACATGTGCTACCCGGCGCAGATCAACATCGGTGAGATGCTTGCCGCGCTAGAGGACGGCACCGCCGATCCCGACAACTCGATCCTCGCGCTCGCCAAGAGCCAGTGCGACTGCCGCCTCGCGCACTACGCGATGATGGCTCGCCACGCGCTCGACGCGGCCGGTTTCCCCCAGGTTCCAATCATCACGACCGATGAAGACCTGCGCGGGCTGCATCCCGACTACAAGCAGAGCGCGCTGTTCGAGTACCGGATGCTGTGGGGTCTGGTGATGGCCGACGCACTCGAGGACCTTCGCCGCAAGATGCGGCCGTACGAGCTCGTGCCCGGCAGTACCGACGCGCTGTTCGACGATTGCCTGGACGCGATCGATCACGCGTTTGATCGAGGCGTCGGCGCGGCGTTTCGCGAGTTCAAGCGATCGATGCGCCGTTTCGCCGCGCACGGGTTCGACCGCAGCGACCCGCGACCCCGCGTCTTCGTGATCGGCGAGTTTCTGCTCAACTTCCATCCCGAGTCGAACGGGCGCATCGAGCGTTATCTGGAGGAGAACGGCATGGAGGTGATCCTCCCCGACCTGTTCAACAACCTCCACCGCGAGTTCCTGCTCAAGATCGACCAGAAGGACCGGTATCATGTTCGATTCCCGGCAATGGACATGTTCATCACCAGAGTCACCGAGCGGTTCATCCGCCACGTTCTGAAGACTGTCGACACCGTGAAGAGCACGCACCCGCTCTACAGCCCTACCCCTGCGCTCGCATCGATCGCAGACCGGGCGCATTCGATCATCGATCGCACGTTCACCAGCGGTGAAGGCTGGATGATCCCCGGAGAGATCCTCCACCACGCCGAGCACGGCGTGGCATCGTTTCTGATCCTCCAGCCGTTCGGGTGCCTGCCCAACCACGTCACCGGGCGCGGAATCGTCAAGGCGATCAAGCAGCAACGCCCAGACGTTCAGATTCTCGCGCTCGACTATGACCCCGACACCAGCTTCGCCAACGTGGAGAACCGGCTTCAGATGCTCATTATCACCGCGAAGGAGCGGCATCAGGCAACCCGGGTTCAAACCGCGACGGCCCGATAGTCGACGGAATTGTGTTAGTATAGCGAGCCACGAGGCGTTACAATAGTAGACATGGTACCCGCCTCCCACGTGGTCGACCTGGGACCGATCGACGATTCCGACCTTCCTCTCATCGAACGGTTCGGAGGGCCGCAAAGCTTCTCAGTCAACGACCCACCGCCGACCCGCGACGCAGAAGGCGTCCTGAAATCGATCCAGTCGCTGAACCGGATTCGCGACCTGGACACGCTTCTGGAGCAGGTTCTGCTGCAGGCGCGCAGACTCGTGCGCGCTGACGCCGGGACGATCTACATGAAGGCGAAGGGGCGGCTGTTCTTCAGCTACGTGCAGAACGACACGCTCTTCGCGGGGCAGACCCCCGACTCGCGCTACGTCTACTCCGCGAACAGCCTGCCGATCGACCGATCGTCGCTCGCCGGCTACGTCGCAGCGTCGCGCGAGCCACTGGTAATCGACGACGTGTACGACATCAAGAGCGACGTGAGCTACTCTTTCAACCCGGAGTTCGACACCAAGTCGCGCTACCGTACCAAGAGCATGCTGATCGTACCGCTTCTCACCCGCGACGACGGGATGGTCGGCGTGCTTCAGCTGATCAACGCCACCGACGACTCGGGCGATACGGTAACGTTCTCGTACACCGACACGCTGTTCGCGACGCAGTTCGCGCAGGCGGCCGCCGACGCGGTAGAGCGTGCACGCCTGAGCCGTGACATGGTGCTGCGGATGGTAGAGCTCAGCGGCCTGCGCGATCCGTACGAGACCGGCCAGCACGCGAAGCGCGTCGGGGCGTACTCGGTGGAGCTGTACGACAAGTGGGCAACGGGACATGGCCTCTCCGTGGATGAGATCCGGGCCAATCGCGAGATCATCCGGACCGCAGCGATGCTCCACGACGTCGGAAAGGTCGCGATCAGCGACACGATCCTCCGCAAGGGCAAGAACCTCAACCCCGAAGAGCGTAAACGGATGCAGCTGCACACGATCTACGGCGCGCGACTGTTCAAGCGCGACGACTCGCCGTGGGACATGATGGCTCGCGAGGTCGCGCTGAACCATCACGAACGATGGGACGGAACCGGGTACCCCGGACACACCGACAACATCTTCGGGTCGAAGATCCGCGTCGGCAGGCCCAAGAAGGCCGAAGAGATCCCGGTCTCCGCCCGAATCGTTCAGATAGCCGACGTGTACGACGCGCTTGCGACCAAGCGCGCGTACAAGGAGGCGTGGCCGGTAACCGATGTGCACGCGTACCTTCGCGCGAACTCGGGGCGACGGTTCGACCCGCAGCTGATCGACCTCTTCCTGGCCATGCCCGACGTGATCGATTCGATCAGCAAGAAGTACTCGTACTGACGGCGACCGCCCGGCCGCTAAAGCATCCGCTCCAGGTTTCGGTAGCTGATCGCAATCGACTCGAACGGGTCGCGCTCGCACTGGTCCTGCTCGACCACGTACCACTTCATGCCGACCGATTTGCACGCTTCCAGAATGCCCGACCAGTTCAGATTACCCTCGCCGACCTCGGTCAGGACGATCTCGTTGTCCTTGATCGTGTAGTCCTTGATGTGGACAACCGAAACGCGGTCGCCGAGCTTCCGTATCCACGCGATCACGTCCGCTCCGGCCTTCTGCAGCCATGCGGTATCGATCTTTGCCTCCAGATAGCGCGGGTCAGACTCCTCGTAGAGGATGTCAAAACCGGTACGCTCACCGTAGCGCTCGAACTCGAACGAGTGGTTGTGGTACGCAAGCCGGATACCGTGGTCGGACAGCGTGCGTCCCGCGTCGGTGAGGATGCGCGCGAGCTTCGCGTACCCGTCGGCCGACCGCATGTCACCGGGGCCGGCGGCGAGCGCGGTGTGGTCGCACGACAGCGTCTTGAGATCGGCGATCGTCTTGTCGATCCCGTCGGTCAGTTCGCCCAGGCTTACCTGCGTGGCCATGCACGCGAGTCCGCATTCGTCGAGCACGCTCTTGATCGTCGATGCCGGGATATCGGGGCTGACGCCGGCAAGCTCGACTGCGGGATAACCGGCATCGCGCGTTCGCTGCATCGCAACGCGGAAGTCAGCCTCGTTCTTCAGCGAGTCACGGATCGTCCATAGTTCGAGCGCAATAGGTTTCGCCATTGATTCCTCCTGAGTATTCACGCGATTGTGCACGCGCGGGTCGTGCTTGTCCACGCCTTCGGCCGTGGGTAGACTGCACGCGTGGACTCACAGCACGCCAGTACTCGAGCACGAACGCTTGCCGCCGCGCTCGCGATCGCGACGGTCGCGGTCGTATCGGTGGCCAACCCCGCCGCGTTGTCCACCCAGCCGTGGAGTTCTCCGATCGTGCCTGCGGCGCAACCGTTTACGCTCAACAGCTACGACGCGCTCGACGCGGTCGCGCTGCTCTACCGCGTTGGCTTCGTCCAACTGCGTTTCGGCGACGGGTCGTTGCGTACGATCCGCGTGCGCACCGCACACACGGTCTGGGTGGACTACGACCCCGACGCGTACGAAGCGCATCGCAACCGTTACGACGTAGTCGTCAACGGGACGCCGATCGACTGGGACCACACGTACATCGAGTACGAGCGGCGGATGGTGAACCTGCGGCTCCTGTACACGTACCGCAACCAGCAGCCGATCATCCCGCCGCGCTACCGGTTGCCGTGATGCGGTGCCGGCGGTGGCTCGGGGCCGCGCGCGGCCCGGCATCCGCCGAGCCGCCGTCGCGCCACGCTCCGCCAGCCTTCAGCGGACCGGCCGGACCACCTCCACGCGGAATCCCGGCTCTACCGCGACGACGCCGGAGTCGTACATCGCCTCCGCAATGATCATCGGCAGGTAGAACTCCCCCTCGTACGCGGCGGTCGCGGTGATCCGGAACGTCGCGCTTCGTCTGGCGTCCAGATCGAAGTAGGTGAACACACGGTCATCGCGAACATCGCGGTACGTGAACGGCTCGGTGAACTGCGCGCCCGCAAGCCGATCGTTGCTGATCTCCCAACCGGCCGGTACGACGTGAGCGAGTACGAGCTCGGTGTAGTTGCGCGTGCGACTCAGGTTGGTGACCTGCACCGCGATCTCCACGTCGGTCCCGATCGCGAGCCGATCCACCGGAGACCGGCCACCATCAACCGAGTACGACACATTCAGCCGGAGGCCCGACTCGACCGCTGTCTCACTGCCCTGCTCCGGGGTGCCGCTCACGATCAGTCGGGGGAAGAGCTGGCCCGACGTGTGATTTTGCAGGACG
>SKVA01000027.1 GCA_007129695.1 Spirochaetaceae bacterium
CCGGGCGGCCGGTGTGCGATCTGCTCGGCGGGCGCGTGCGCGACCGCGTGGACTTCTCGGCCTACCTCTTCTACAAGTACGAAGGCGCCGGGGGCGAGCTCGGCTTGGACACGGATCCTGCAGCAACGGGCTGGGCGGCGGCGCGCGGGAAGGCGGCGCTCGACCCGGACGGCGTGGTTGCGCAGGCGCGCGCGATGTGCGACGAGTTCGGGTTCCGTTCGATCAAGCTGAAGGGCGGGGCCTTCCCTCCGGACGAAGAGGCCGCCGCGATGCTCGCGCTCCGCGATGCGTTCGGCCCCGACGTACCGCTCAGGCTCGACCCGAACGCGCTCTGGACCGTCGACACCGCGATAGCGCTCGGCCGGCGGCTGCGCGGGACGCTCGAGTACCTCGAGGATCCGGTTCGCGGCCAGGAGAACATGGCAACGGTCGCGAAGGCGCTCGACACGCCGCTTGCCACGAACATGTGCACCACGTCGCTCGACGATATACCCGGCAGCGTGCGACTCGGCTCGGAGCAGATCATCCTGAGCGACCACCACTTCTGGGGCGGGCTGCGCGCGTCGCTCGAGCTCGGCCGGATCTGCCGCGTCTTTGGTCGCGGACTCTCGATGCACTCGAACAGCCACCTCGGGATCTCGCTCGCGGCGATGGCGCATCTGGCCGCGGCGACGCCGAACCTCACCTACGCGTGCGACACGCACTACCCGTGGCAGTCAGAAGAGGTCATCGTCGGGGGGCGTCGTCGCTTCGTCGCCGGCGCGTACGAGGTCACCGACGAGCCGGGGCTCGGCGTCGAGCTCGACCGCGAAGAACTCGCGCGGCTGCACCGCAGGTACCTCGACTGCGGCCTGACCGAACGCAACGACGAGGTCGAGATGCAGAAGGTGAACCCGGGCTGGAAGTTCGAACCGGTCCGGTGGTGAGGCCGTCGGGCGACCGAAGCGTCGCGACGGCGCATCGCGTCACTCCTCCGTAGTCTCCAGATACCAGACATCGTTCGTCTTGGTCATGGCCTCTCCGACTCCGCCCATTATCCAGAGCCGGTTGTCGCGCGACAGCGCGCGGTGTCCGGAGCGCGGCGACCAGCGACCGTGCGGCTCGGCGGTCCAGGTTACACCGTCACTGCTCGACCAGACGTCCCGGTACCGCTGCAGCCCATCGTAGTGGTGGCCGCCGATGACCCAGATCCGGCCGTCGTGGACGGCCGCCGCGTGCCCCGACCGGACCGGCCATCCGGTGTCAGCGGTGGCCTGCTCCCACGACTCACCGTCTTCGCTGTACCAGACATCGCTGAGCGGGCCATCCTCGCCGACACCGCCGATCACCCATAGCTTGCCGTCGTAGACGACTCCGGCATGCCCTCTCCGCGGAGACCAGACTCCATCGGTCGGCGTTACCGGCGTCCAGGTTACGCCGTCGGTGCTCGACCAGATGTCGTTCAGGGGCCCGTACCCGTCGTAGCCGCCCATCACCCAGAGTTTGCCGTCGTGCGATAGCGCGAGGAACTCGGTTCGCGGGCTCCACTCTGCTGCCTCGGTCACCTCGGTCCAGACAGCTCCGTCGGAGCTGCGCCAGGCGTCTCTCAGATACGCGCCGCCGATGACCCAGATGTCGGGGGCGTCGCCGCCGGCCGGGTCGTGCACGACCGCGGCGTGACCGGCGCGCGCCGACCAGGTCTCACCGACCGGCGACACCTGAGTCCACGTTTCGCCGTCGCTGCTCGACCAGACGTCATTCAGATCACCGTTGTCCATCCCGCCCAGAATCCAGAGCTGACCGTCGAACGATGCCGCCGCGTGGCGGTCCCTCGCGGACCAGCCGGCCGTGCCGGGCGCTTCGCTCCAGAGGTCGGGGCTGAACACCGCGGTAACCGCGCGGTTGCCGTCGATCGCGAGCGAGAGCGGGTTCTGCAGCCAGCCTTCTGCGTCTCCCCCCCAGTGCGCGAGGAAGTGGTCCTCGTTGGGAACGGCCTCAAGTGTGATCAGCTCACCCGAGCTGTACACCGCCTTCTCAGGAGTGATCGTGACCATGCCTTCACCCTCGATCGTCACGGTGAGCGTATAGGTCACGGTGTCGTCTGGAGCCTCTTCGTCGGGACTGTCGTCGCGCTGGCCGAATAGAGGTATACACGAAGCCAGAACAGGAAGAACCGCAAGCACAACGACCAGACGCAACCGGGGTCTGTCCATCGGCGAACACTCCGGATCCGGGGTGGATTCCGGTCCACGGGAGGAGCGCCGCTCCGCCCGTGCCGTCAAGCCGGTCCGGCAGAACTATAGAAATGTGGACCTGTTATGTCAAGAATTACTCCGAAAAAGGCTCGGCGTGTCCATCCGACGGAGGCCGGCGGCACAGGTATGCGATCAGAACGTCGTAACGCTCTCCTGGACCAGGCCGGCTCCAAGGTCGAGCGCCGCGGAGTTGGCCGCCCTGAAGCGTTCCGGGAAGCGGCGCGATACGACGTCGCGCACGCCGTCGAGCGGGACGATCGGGATGAGCCGCACGAGCGCGCCGAGCAGGCAGATGTTGATCGCCTGTGTCGATCCGAGCTCGCGCATCGCGGTGTCGTGCAGCGGCACCTCGACGTGGCGCGAGCTCGCGTGCTGCCACCGTTTCACGTAGTGCGGGTCGGTGATCACGACGCCGCCGGGCCGGACGAGCGAGCAGTAGCGGTCGTACGCCATCTGGCTCAGACAGACGAGCACGTTCGGCTCGAGTACCTTCGGAAACAGGATCTCGCGGTCGGCGATGATCACGTCGCTGCGCGCCGAGCCCCCGCGCGCTTCGGGCCCGTAGACCTGCGTCTGGACCGCGTTGTACTCGGTGTGGTAGAGCGCGGATTCGGCGAGGATGATCGCCGCGGTGATCACGCCCTGGCCGCCGGTTCCCGAAAGAACGAACCGTTCTATCATCGGTCGCCTCCGGCCGCATCGGCAGCGGCGCTCGCCGCGGCCACGGCGGGCTCTATCACTTGCCGGCGGTACGCGTCGCAGTATTCGGCGCGCACCTCCTTCCGGAAGACGCCGATCGGTATCGTCTCCACCGACGCGTCCGCCGCTTCGACATCGGCCGCCGTCGCCCGCCCGTTGTCGTCGAGCGGGCCCACCGGTACCGCACAGTCGCGGAATCGTTCCATCATCTCCACCGCGTCGCCCTTCTCATTCTTGCGTCCGTAGTAGGTCGGGCACTGCGTCAGTACCTCGACGACGCTGAAGCCGGGGTGGCGGATCGCGTCGGCCAGGATGCGCGCCATCTCACGCGCGTGGTACGTCGTCGTCCGCGCGATGAACGACGCGCCGGCGGCTGTAGCGAGTTCGACCGTGTCGAACGGTTGCACGACGGTCCCGTACGGGGCGGTCGTGCCGTACTCACCGCAGCCGGTCGTCGGCGAGTACTGACCACCGGTCATCCCGTAGGTCGAGTTGTTCATCACGATCGCGGTCATGTCGATGTTGCGCCGCGCGGCGTGGATGAAGTGGTTGCCGCCGATCGCGAGCGCGTCGCCGTCGCCCATCGGCACTACGACCGTGAGATCGGGGCGCGCCATCTTCACGCCGGTCGCGAACGCGAGCGCCCGCCCGTGCAGCGTGTGCATCGTATGCACGTCGATGTACCCGAGCATCCGCGCCGAACAGCCGATCCCCGACGCCATCACGATGTCGTTCTTCTCGATGTCGAGCTTCTCGATGGCTGTGAGCAGCGCGCGCATGATGATCCCGTGCCCGCAGCCGGGGCACCAGATGTGCGGCATGAAGCGCTTTCGAAGGAAGTCGGTTGCCGCCACGCTATACCCCCTTGCCCTGGATCACTCGGATGAGGTGCTTTATGTCGGTCGGCGTAATCATCTCACCGTCGACGCGGTTACTCAGGAAGACGCGTTCGGGTCGGTCGACCGCGCGCTTCACCTCGTGCACGATCTGCCCCATGTTCATCTCGACGACCACGACGTACTCGGCGTTCCGGCACCTGGCACGGATCAACTCCGACGGGAACGGCCAGAGCGTCTGCAGCTCGATCATCCCGATCGGGACACCGACCGACCGGCGGTTCTCCATGATGTGACGGGCGCTTCGCGCGCTCGACCCGTAGCTGATCAGCACGATCTCCGCATCGTCGAGCGACCACTCACGCCAGCGGGTGAGCATCCGTTTGCGGTTCTCCAGCTTCAAGTAGAGATGGTGGATCAGGTCGTTCACGATCGTCGGCTTCTCCGACGGGAAGCCCCACATGTCGTGCACCAGGCCGGTGACGTTGTACCGATGCACGCCGCCGAAGTTGGACATCGGCAGTCGGTCGTCCTCCCGTGGGGCGTACGGATGGTAGTCGACGTCGCGGGGGACGTCGGTCAGGAGGCGTTCGGTCAGATCGAGTTCGCCGGGCGCAGGCACGTCTACCGCCTCGCGCATGTGACCGACCACCTCGTCGATCAGTACGACCGCCGGCGTGCGGAAGATCTCGGAGAAGTTGAACGCGTCGACGACGATACCGAACAGGTCCTGGTGGTTGCTCGCGGTGAGGCAGACGATCGAGTGATCGCCGTGCGTCCCGTAGCGAACCTGCATCACGTCGCCCTGGCTCGCGTGCGTCGGGAGCCCCGTCGACGGACCGCCGCGCTGCACGTCGACGATCACGCACGGAATTTCGGCCATGACCGCGTAGCCGATCGCCTCCTGCATCAAGGAGAAGCCCGGTCCGCTGGTCGCGGTCATCGACTTGGTCCCGGCGAGCGACGCGCCGATTACCGCGCAGATCGACCCGATCTCGTCCTCCATCTGCATGAAGCTGCCGCCGACCTGCGGGAGCCGTTCGGCAAGCCGCTCCGCGATCTCGGTCGAAGGGGTGATCGGGTAGCCGGCGAAGTAGCGCATCCCCGCGTAGAGCGCGGCCTCAGCGCACACCTCGTTACCCTGCAGGAACCGCACCCGCGTGCGGTCGGGCTTCTGTGCCGACGCGTTCACGACGCGCGTTCCACGACGACGGTAACCGCGAGGTCGGGACAGCGCAGCTCGCACTCCCGGCACCAGATGCACGCGTCGATGTTCGCGACGTACGCCTTCCCACGCTCGTCGAGCGCCAGGACCTGCTTCGGGCAAAACGCCACGCAGACGTTACAACCCTTGCACCAGTCCGGGTTGACCTCGATCCGTCGGCTCGTACTCATCGCGAGACCCTCCGTCCGGGCCGATCGTATCACACGCCGAAGCTATCGTGAACCGGCTGGCACGCTAGCCGACGCTATTCGGTCGCTCAGCCACTCTCCTGGAGTCGTGCCGGTCATTCGCTTGAACTTTCGGATGAAGCTCGTGCTGTCTCGGTAACCGATCCGGTCGACGACGTCGTTGACCGGGATGCCTTCGCGAAGCAACCGCTTTGCTTCGGCGACGCGCCGGTCGCCGACGTACCCCGTGAGCGTCGTACCCGTACGCCGCTTGAACAGCGCCGCCGCGGTCGACAGCGATACTCCGACCGACCCGGCGACCGCCGCGAGCGACAGATTCGCATCGAAGAGGTGCTCCTCGACGTACGAAAGGACAGCGGACGCGCGAGTCGTGGCCGCGTTCGACTCGGCGGTACGTTCGCGTTGCGACCGATCCGCGTCGACGATGATCACCTTCAGTGCATCGCCCCATGCGTCTATCGGCATTGCTCCGTCAAGGAGCGATGCGTTTGCCGCGCGGACGCGCTCGGCGAACGCATCACGCGCGTCGGACGGCCGGTCACCCGAACCAGATCCGACCCGATTCAGCACGACGACCGACAGGACGAGGGCGCGCTGCAGGAGGTCCGACGCCGGACCGTTGTCGTCACGCAGCGCCTCGACCAACCGCGTCAGCGCGGCCGTAGCGTCGTCGGTCCCGCCCGATTCGATCAGCAGTTCGATCGACTGTCGATCCGAGTCACGCGGCTGCGCTCCGGTCCGGGCAGGCGTTGTTGCACCGGACTCCCGACCCACAATCGAGGGGCGTCCGGTCAATAGCGCGCCGAGAGACGCGTCGCGAGCGTCGCGCAGCGACAGACCAATCTCATCGACCCGGTTTACGAGTCGACCCAGTCCGACGTAGACCGTGGCGCCGGCGGCGCGTTCGAGCGACGGATGCGTGCGCTCGATCGGCTCTGCGATCGATTCGCTCGGACCTGCGATCAGCCACGCGATCTCTCTCGCGCTCGCTTCGATCGGATGCACGGTCATGCCGAGCGGCTCGAGCGCGCTCCGTACGTCACCGGAGCAGTCGGCCATCGGTGCGGATGCTCTACGAACGCGTGCCGAAAGCACGCGGAATCCAGGTGCAGTAGCATCGATCCCGATTCGGCGCATCAACGCGGACACCGTCAGCGCGTCGGGCTGTGAGGACGCGATGGCCGCGCATAGCTCGCGCGTCGCGCGGCCGACCTCCTGCGATCGATGTGCGTCCAGGAGCGCGGTGTGCACCGCCGACAGCTCCGCGGGCAACGCACCGGCGGCAATCGCGTTCGGGTGATCCGGGTGCTCGACGTCGTGGAGCAGTACCGATACCGGGCGATAGTTCCAGCGGAGGAAAAGCTCCAGCAGCGCGATCTCGATCGCAATGAGCAGCAACACGACGATGAGCAGTCCGCGCAGCTCGGCTCGTACGACCGCCGTTGTCGCGTCGATCGGCGTGACGAGCATCGCGGTCCACCCCGACTCGGCCGATGTCGCGCGTGCGATGATGTGCCGATCGACCTGGGTTGCCGCTGCCACGGGCTCGGGATGCTGCGCGTACCGAACCGCGGTGGCAAGAACGGGTCGGTCCAGGGGCGGGTGCGCGAGCACCACCGATCCGTACGGGTCGACCAGGATGAAACTACCCGAGCCGCGCTCGGCTGCGGCCGTCTGCATCGCCGGCGGGTTCGCCACGCTCACCGCCGCTCCCGACACGACGCCGAGCAGGTTCGCGGTCGGAACGACGAAGACGACGACCGCCGGCCGATCGGTACGCAGCCCGAGCGGGTGCGCGTAGAACAGGAACGGGCCGTCTGCTTCTATCGTCTCGCGAAGCAGGATGAAGCCGGGTCGGCGGACCGATTCGAGCACCTGGTTGAACCTGTACCCATCCAGAATGTCTCTGCGCGCGTAGGCGTAGAGCACCGCGGTCGGGGAGAATACGCCGGTCGAGCCGATGTACGGCTGCACACCCCGCGCCGCGTAGATTATCTCCTGAACGAAGCGATTCGTAGATACGAGCGCGTGAAATCGCCGCTGGATCGTCATGACGTCGGGTGGGTCGCCGAACGCTCTTGGGTGGCGAATCTCGAAGTCGCGGTCGATTGCGTGCGCGATCGCGGTGATGTGCGCTATCTCCCGGTCGACCGCGGTTCGCACCCGTTCGACGAGCTCGGCCTTGTGGCCCGCCGTCTCCCGATACGCAGCCGTCGTGACCATCGAGTACCCGATCGACGTGAGCGCGATCATCGGTACGCCCAGGATGACGAGATACGAGACGAGGATTCGGTTATACGACTGCTTGAACACGGGACCTCGTCCATCAATGATCGCTTCTCGCCGGCTCTTCGTCAAGGAAGCGAGGCCGTGGGCGTGCAATGATCGGTCGAATCGACAAAGCGATCGGTCGATTCTTCACGCCGACCGCGTCCGACCGACGCGACGATTCC
>SKVA01000252.1 GCA_007129695.1 Spirochaetaceae bacterium
ATCGTCGTGAACAGGAAGACCAGGAGCACCCGCGTGATCCGGTTGCGGTAGAATCCACGAAGCGACGTGATGTCGTCCTGAAGATTCTCAAAGTCGATGACGCGTGGCTTGCGGAGGACCGCCTCCAGAAGACCGCTCACGAACCCGACGCCGATCGTCGGGTTCATGCTCGTAAACGGAGCGGCCAGGAAACTCACGATTATGTTGAGCGGATGCGCAAGCGCGACGATCGCGCCGATCCCGGAGAGCGTGCCGTTGACCAGGAACCAGCGCAACAGCGTCTGCATCCCGCCGTCCCATCCCGACCGGATGAACCCCCAGACGATCAACGACAGCACGAGCGCCGGGATGATCCACGGGAGTGCCCGGCTAATGAACGACGGCGGCGGAACGATGCTCAGCGCGTCCAGATCAGGGCGCTCGACCCCTGCGTGGATGCGACCAAGCCAGCTGACGATCCCGGGCACATGTCCTGCTCCGACGACCATCAGCACGCGGCCGCCGTCGGCCTCGTAGCTTCGCGCGGCCAGATACTGATCGCGCTCGTCGATCAGCACCGACTTCGCCGACGGGAGATACGCGGCAAGCTCGCCCATCATGCCCTCGAGCGCGCCTGATTCCTTCAGCGCCTCTATCTCCTCCGCCGGCACGGTCTCGTTGGAGAAGACCGAGCTCAGCAGCGCGGCGAGCATCTTGTTCTTGCCCCAGAACCCCGACTTCCGCCACGCGCGTCGCAGCGTCGTGTGGATCTCTCGGTCAACAAAACTCGTCGGAATCCCGAGCCGCTCGGCTTCGTTGATCGCCGCAAGCATCTCTTCGCCGGGGGTAACGCCGAGCTCCGCTCCCATGCGTTTCTGGAAGCTCGACAGGACCAGGTTCCCCAGGAGCAGGAACCCTTTTCGCTCCTTGATCACACGGAAGATGTCCAGACTCTCCCAGGTGCGCTTCTCCACGAGCGAGCGGTGGCGCGCCTGGTCGATCTCGACGCAGACCCGGTCGGGCTTCTCGTCCTCTATGGATCGGACCACCTCCTCGACGCTGTCGCGTGACACGTGGGCGGTTCCGACGATGATGAACTCGCGCTCACCAAGAGTGAGGCGGGTGACGTTCGATGCGGCGCTCATTCGCTCTTCTTCCGCGCACCCGCGTCGATGAACCGCTTGCGCAAGCCCTCTTCACCGGGATAGAGATCGCGGGGTATGCTGCCTCCTCCCATATGAATGTGGCCGCCTCCGGATCCGATCCCGTCGAGCGCGGCCCGGATGATCACGTCGGCAGGACGGTCGATATCTTCGCTGCGCACCGACAGCCGGAACTCTTCGCGATCGGGCTCGACGACGACCACAAAGTGGATCTCACGCAGCCCCAGGAAGAAATCGGCGACCAGCGCCATCGCTTCCTGCGTGCATTCCTTTGTGACCGGGACAAAACAGAAGTCGCCGGCGACGACGCACACGTTGATCGCCTCGCGAAAGAGACCAAGATCGCGCAGCGACAGGCTGTTCTTCAGCAGGCGACTCCCGAGACGCCAGTCGCCGCGAAAAAAGAGATCGTTGAACGCGGCAAGGTCGGCTTCGGAGACGCCTCGCGTCATGAAACCGGTATCCATCATCAGACCGATCAACAACGCGGTCGCGACGGCACCTTCGATCTGCGCACCGGTTTCGGTGAAATAGCTGTAGACGATTGTACAGCACGCGCCAATCGTTTCGCGAATGTCGTGGAAGGGTATCTTGGGTTGGGTCGGCGGACTGTGATGATCGATCACGCCGTAGATCCTGCCGGGAACCCCGCTGATATTGCTGTTACCGACGAACCCGTCGACAACGATCACCTGGGCGTCGTCCTCGATCGCCATTTCACTCGCCGCGCCGATCGGTATCGACAGCACCTCGATCTCTTCGCGCAGCGACGCGCTCTGAATCGCCCCCCCGTAGCTGAGCACAACCGTAAACCGCTGCAACTGCAGCAGATGAGACAGCGCGTACGCGGCTCCCACGGCGTCGTGGTCGGGAAAGTCGTGCGCCTGGATCACAACCTGACGGTCGCGGTCCAGACCGGCGACGAGCGCCGAGAAACTGCTCATCGAGCCCCCTGCTCCGAACGATACGACCGCAGCCGCCATCCGGCAAGTCGATGCTCCAGAAAGCCTGGTTGGAGTTCTGCGTCGGTATGCATGAACGACGCCTGCGCGGTCTGCCTGCGGCCGAGCAGCTCTAGCTGCGCTCCGACAAAGAAGTACATCCGCGCCCGCATCGTCGCGTCGCGCTCTTCGCGAAGCTGGCTCAAGACGAGCGTCTCGGTCGAAGGCTGGATGTAGTACCGCACGACGTGATAGTAGAGTGAGTCGCGCGGAACGCGCCCGAGCAGGTCCTGCATATACCGTACGGCGTCGGGGTTGCGACCGTCACTCTTCATCGCCAGCGCGGCCATCAGCGCGAAGTCGAAACGCCGGGGATGCCGGTCGAACGCCCTCCGATAGTACCGTTCGGCCTCAGCGTGGCGGTCAAACATATAGTAGAGCGTCGCAAGCGGAACAAAAGCCGGCTCGTAGTCGGGTCGCATACGAAGCGCGGTCTCAAAGTCGCGGACCGCCGCGTCGTACTGCTCCTCGGCGTCGAATGCAAGCGCGCGCAGCGCGAACGCCAGGAACTGGCCGGGATCGATCTCGATAGCCCGGGTGAAGTCTTCGATCGCCGCGCGGAACCGGCGCGTCTCCAGGCGAACGCGACCACGGTCGATCAGATGCCAGTAGAAATCGGGATCGAGCTCGATCGCGATCGTCAGATCCGCGTCAGCCGAGTCGAGCTTGTACTGGAGAGCGCGGGCACGCGCTCGATCGCTGTACGCGAATGAGAAGTCGGGGGCAACAGCGATGGCGGCGGTCAACTCGGTCTCGGCTTCGGCGTGCCGCTCCTGGCGCAGATAGACGTTTCCAAGCCCGACGAGCGCAACCAGATCGCGCGCATCGCTCGCGAGCGCGGCGCGGAAGCTCGCTTCGGCGGCTCTGAGATTGCGCGCCTGTAGCTGAAGCTCGCCGAGCGCTGCGTGAGCGCGCGCGAAGTCCGGGTGGTCGGCCACAATCTGTTCAAGAAGCACGCGCTGGTCGGCCGTGCGCCCCTGAGTCGAACGGAGCAGGCTCAGCAGGTAGAGTGCGTCGCGATTCGTGGGATCGTCAGCAAGGACCGTATCGACCAGGGCCTCGGCCTCTTCGACGAGCCCGGCGATCAGGTAGAGGTTCGCCAGCAACACGAGCGTCGCGGGGTCGTCTGGATCGTCCAACTCTGCCTGCCTGAACGCGGCTATCGCGGCTTCTGGATCGCCGGCCTGAACGGAGAGGCTGATCGCGTCGTACGTCTCAGGGATCGTCAGCGGCGGCGCAGGCTCGGCGTCCGCTACAGGAACATCGGGAGCAACCGCATCCGGCCGATCAGGGGGACGGACCGAAGCGCAGCCGGCGATCACGACCAGAGCGACCGTGAGTACAATGAGGAGACGTCGAGTCATGGCGTAGCGAAAGATACTGACGTCAGTCGCGTTGCACAAGCGAGCGGCCGCTGCTACAATCGCGGCGGATGAACGTTCGTGCCGGCAAGGCATACTTCGCAGTACCGGTTCTTTACGTCGCGATCATGTTCGGACTGCTGATGATGCAGTTCTCCGGCGGCGAGCGGATCACTCGTTCGGTTGAGGAGCTGATCCTGCAGGCTGCCCGCCGCACGGTCGGGTCCGATGAGAGCCCGTTAGTCGACACGATCCGCCTGACGTTCAACGGCATCGGCTTCGAGTTCCTGGACGGCACAGGCGTGACGGTCGTCAACGGTGAAAGCGCCGAGACGCTCGCGGTTGTCGGGTTTCACACGCGTGATAACGGTTTCGACGTCGAGTTCGCCGGTGGTGTCCGCCTGGTCTACGCGACGCAGACCGAGCCGAACCGCGAACTACAGTTTCGTGTCGTCCTTCCCGCAACCGTCCGCGCCGAGCGCGTGATCGTCCCGTTCTCGCTCGCCGCGGGCACCGTGTCGGAGTCGGCATCGCCGAGCTACGCGTCGCTGCGCGTGCAGTCGCGCGAGTTCCTGCTCACGGTCCCGCCCCGCGCCGCTATCGATCTTGCGTCGAACCGGATCGTGATAGAGTCGGCCGCGCTCGGGGAACCGATCCGCTACATGGAAGCGTCGACAGCGAGTCCGGCGCAGGTGGCCGCCTGGTTCGGGGATCCGGCGCGACGGATCAGTGAGGCTGCGTACGCATCCTCGATCTCGCGCTTCACCGATGCGGCGTACTCGGGATGGTCGTCCGGCAGGCTGAACACCACGGCGCTGACGTGGAGCCGGGGCAATGCCGGCGCCGCGTTCACGGAGGAAGCGCTCGTGGCGTACCTTGCCGAAGCATGGGTCCGCGACGACTACGATCGTGCGTTCGCCGAAATGCGTCGCGCGCGCGACCTGCACCCGCACAGACTCGGAATGCTGTCGGCGGCCTATCTTGGTGGTCTGGAGCTATCGGTAGCGCGAACGCGCGCGCTCGACGAAGAACGCTCGGTCGTCCTCACCGACCGCGTGACCTCAGCGGACATGACCGTCTTCCGCGATCCGACGCTGCTGTCGTTTGCCGCGAATCGCGGATCGGAAGGCCTGTACGCGTCGATTCTGGCGCTCGCCGCCGCGGCGGACGTACGGACAATCGACGTCGAATCGGCGGCAGGCCTGCTGCTGAATCTCATCGTACCCGGAGTGCGCGACGAACGGATCGCGCGGATCGCGGCGGACCGCGCTGAACCGATCGCTGAGCGCATCCTCGCGTCGATCTCACGTCACGGCGACTCGTTCTTCATTCAGACCGCCCCGGGGCAGCTCGATCTGACGACGACGCTCATCGCGGGAGTCGCGCTCGATCGCTACGCAGAGGCGCGAACGCGCGAGCTCTACACAACCGCCGGGCGAAATCTCGTGACCAGCGCGCTCGCGCGCGCCGGCCGCTTCGCCCTGATTCCAACCGCACTGACGGTGCGCGGTGACGACCTGGTCGCATCGCAGACGAGCGTGATGCCGGAGAGCGTCTACCCGATCATAGCGGCGAGCGCGGCGTACCCGCGACTGCACTCGTTCTACGATCGCAACGGCGCCGGCAGCTGGGTTCTGAGCATCGTGCCGATCGACACGGTGCGTATGGACGCCACCGAGTGGCGGTTCGTCATCGAGTATCCCAGGCTGCGCACCTTCTACCTGGTGTTTGCCGGTGTTCCCGCCTTCGACCGGATGGAGCTGTTCGGCCTGACATGGCGCAACGCGCCCGACTTCGAAATCTACAGCAAGGGCCGGCACTATGACCCGTCCACACGAACGCTCTTCGTCAAGTACTACGACGACTCGACCCGCCGGGAAATCGTGCTCCACTTCTGACGCTATGTCGACACCAGGATTCCATCGGCTCCGATCAGCCTGCGACTTCTACTTCGTCAGGCACGGACAAAGCCACAGCAATTCCGAGCAGCGCATCCAGGGACATACCGAGTCACCGCTGTCGCCTCGCGGGGTCGAACAGGCAAACGCGGCCGCCGAGTGGTTCCGACCGATCGGCGCCGACCGGGTCTTCTCGTCGCCACTGCAGCGCGCGCGCGACACCGCCGAGCCGATCCTGCTCGCGTCGGGCGCCGACACGCTCGAAATCCTTCCCTATCTGGTCGAGCTCGACACCGGCATCTACACAGGAAAGGTGTTCTCCGATCTGCCCGGACTCGACGAAGAGCTCTTCCGCGCGTTTCGCGTCCGGAGTTGGGAAGTGGTGCCGGGCGCCGAACGGATCGAATCGCTGCTGCGTCGCGCGCACGCCGTGTGGGACGTGCTCCTCGCGCACGCGACGGCAGGCCGCAGCCGGCTCGTCTGCGTAACGCACGGCGGATTCATCCAGTGGATCGTCAAGGCGACGATGGGCGACCGCGATCCGAAGTGGATGCCGCTCGTCCGCACGTCGAACTGCGGCATCTTTCACTTCCGCGCCGAATCGACGCTCCGCGACCCCGACTCCGATCCACCGACACCGAACACCGGCTACTACGGCCAGTGGATGCTCATCGATCACGTCCCGTACTGACGCATCACCCCCGGACGACCGCATCGATGAACCCGGCGGCGTCGGTCGCCGCGAGCGCGGCGGCGCGGACCGATTCGTCGCGGAAGCGCGTCGCGATCGACGCCAACAGCTGGAGGTGCGGCACGCGGCTCTCGATCGGCGACGCGATCAGAAACACGATCCGCGACGGCAACCCGTCGACCGCGCCAAAGTCGACGCCGTCGGGGGCGACCCCGACCGCGACGACGATCCGGTCGACCCCCTCGGTCTTCGCGTGCGGAATCGCGATCCCCTTCTCCATACCCGTGCTGACCGATCGCTCGCGCTCGAGAACGTCGTCGAGCACGCGCTGCCGATCGGAGAGCGCGTCGGCGGCGGCAAGCCGCCCGACCAGCTCGGCGATCACGCCCTCACGGTCTGTCGCGGAGAGAGGAATCGCTATGCGATCGGGCAACAGATAGTCCAGCAGCGCGACCTCGACCCTCCCCTGCCCGCTCGCGACGTCCCTACGCAGTTCTTCCGGGACGACGATTTCGGTGATCCGGCTCACGCGGTCGCGTACGTGGATGATCACCTCGTAGAGGAGCGTCTTCGCGACCCCCGCGTCCTGGGGATCTGACACCAGCTCGATCCGGTTCGCGCTCTGGCGCAGCGACACGAAAAGCTCGTCGCGTCGCATCCGGTAAACGGTATCGGCAAGCTCCAGTCGGTGGATGAAGAAGCCGTCCTGCCTCGCGGCGCGGAGGATCCCCGCCGCGACCAGCTCGGTGAGCTCCTCGTTCGGGAAGTCGAGCGCCGTCGTGACCGTCGCGACGCGGCCCCAGCTCCCGCGCGTACCGCTCGTCGCGCGCCGGAACGCGAGCGCGAGCGCCGGCGTGCCGATCGCGACCGAAAACACGACCATCACCGCCATCACCTTGAACGCGGTCGGTGACAGGATCCCGCTTCCAAGACCCACCGCGGCGATGATCAGCGCGATCTCTCCGCGCGGCACGGTCCCCAACCCGACGCGAAGCGCGCCCAGCCGGTTGAACCCGGTCAGAAGCGCGGGCACGCCCGAACCAACAATCTTTGCACCACCCGAAAGCAGCGCAAATCCGACTCCCGGGATGAGTACCTCCGGCGTGAAAAGCACGCGGAAGTCGATCAGCATCCCCATCACAACGTAGAGGATCGGGACGAAGAAACCGGTCACCGACGCGATCTTCTCCTCCACCGCGTCGGCGACGTCGGTCCGGGCCAGCGCGAGCCCGACGATGTACGCGCCGATGATCGCCGCGACGCCGAACGTCTCGAACACACCCGACACGACCAGCGTGACCGCGACCGCGACGATCGCGAACGCCGACGGCGTTCCCAGGTCGCGGAACGACCGGACCATCCGCGGCGTCGCGAGTACGACCAGCGTAAACCCGCTCGCCAGTACCGCAAACGCGATTCCGGCGACCGGGAGCGCGCTCGTCCACCGTGCGCCTATCGACACGAGTTCCGACGTCGAACCCACCGACAGCGCGATCGCGAGCACGATGATCGCCAGCCCATCCTGCAGCAGCGAGCTTCGCAGGATCACCGCGCCCTCGGGGGTACCCAACCGGTTCGTCGAGCTGAGGATCCGCGCCTGCACGCCCAGAGACGTCGACACCGACAGCGCGGCGAAGAAGAGCACGATCGGGTGACCGATCGGGACGGCAAAGACGCGCACCGCGACCGCCGCTCCGACCACCAGCGCGAGCAAACTCCCGCTGAGCGCGATCGCAACGCTCCGCGGTCGCATCAGCGCCAGGAGCGCCGGTTCGCTCTCAAGGCCTACCGACAGTATGTGGAGCACCGCGCCAACCGCTGCAAAACCGTAGAGCTGGATCGACACAGAAAAAGGCCCAGCCGCGAGCGGGATGAGTCCGTCTGCGAAGCCGGGCACCGCTATCGCCCCCAACGCGTACGGGCTGAGCACCATCCCCGCGGTAACCTCGCCCAAGAGCGACGGCAGCTTCACGCGCTTGGCAATCGCACCGGCACCCTTTGCGGCCAGGATGATCACGCCGAGTTGTACGATGAGCCTCGTGACCTCGTGCGCGACCGCGATATCCTGGAGCCCTTCCAGCGCGTACGCCGGAGCAGCCGCTCCCGCCATCACCGCCACCCACGCCCATCGAGCCCGTTTCCTGTGGTTCACCATCGCCGTTCCTTACTGCGATCGTGATAAACCCGCGACCGACGCGTGTCAACCTGCCGGTCCGACCTCCGCCGGCTCATGGGGGGAGAGGTCTCTCCCCGGACCGGCCCCGGCTCAGTACCTTTCGCTCCATGAACAGAAGCGAGACTGAGCGCGCCGAACCACGCTCGCGGCGCCGGCGATGGCCGGCCGTAGTCGGTGTGGTAGCGCTCGCAGCCGTGGCGATCGGGTTCCTTGGCTTCGTCGTGTACGTCCGCGTCGCAACCTACCCGGCCGATCGGGCCGCACTCCAGGCGGCGCTGACGCATCCGACGGTCAGCGTCCGAAGCGCTCGTCGCCACTGGGTGATCGAACCCGAGCGGCCGGTCGGTGCGCAGAACCCCGCGCCGCTCGTCTACTACCCGGGCGGGCTGGTCGCTCCGCAGAGCTACCTGCGCTCGCTCGTACTCGTCGCCGAGCGTACGGGGCGAACCGTCTACTTGGTGCGGGCACCGTTCAACGCGGCGATCTTCGACATCGCAGCGGCGCGGCGGATCATCGATCGCTACGGCCTGGACGCACCGATCGTCGGCGGTCACTCGCTCGGCGGTATCTCGGCGTGCCGATTCGCAGCCGCGAACCCGCAGTCCGTGTCGGGGCTGCTCCTCCTGGGGTCGTACTGCGACCGCGACCTTTCCACGAGCGGACTGCGCGTCCACTCGGTTATGGGAGACAACGACCGGATCATCAACCGCGACAACTACCTTGCCGCGCGGGGCAATCTCCCGGCCGACGCGAGCGTGCTCGATATCCCCGACCTGAACCACTCCGCGTTCGGCGACTACGGGCTGCAACGCGACGACGGCCCCTCGACGCTCTCGATGGACCGCGTCGTCGAGCTCATCGCGGGCGGGCTGCGGTAGGCCGGAAGCTGCAGGCCTAGAACAGCCGCACGATGACCAGTCCCTGCACCAGATCGCTGATGTACGCGTGCGCTCCGCTCACTGCGATCGCAACTGGACGCGTCGTATGGATCGTCGGCTCCGCGTGCAACCACAGATTCGTCAGACGCGATGCGTTGGTCAGAGCCGAAGGGTCTCGCCCGTCGACAATGACGAGCCCCTCGACCTCGTCGAGCGCATATACGTAGTCGCCCCGCACGGCAAGGGCGGTGGTCATCCCGTTGTCGGACGGAGCGGTCCGGCAACTGCCGTGCATCTGCAGGAAGCTCCCGCTGGACGGGCGGATGTCGATCGATACGATCTCCCGGATGCCGCTCTGGACGCTCGCAACGACGAACGCGTGCGTCGCGCCCGGATCGACCTGGCCGATCTCATAGAGCCCGGTACCTGTCGGGCCCTTGCCGATCAGCACCGGACTTTCCGGGTTGTGAACATCGAGCAGCTTCAGACTCGTCGGCAAGCCGTACGAGCCGTCCGTCACAAACCCGGTCCGGCGTCGGACGGTGACATCCTGGATCCCGCCGGCGTCGCTGTTGTGAGATCCGATCCAGATCGGCGCGGCCGGGTCGGCGATGTCGATCGCGCGCATGCCGGCCGACGCGGCGATGTACGCGTAGTCGCCGTAGACCGATACCCGCCCGACGGTGCCGAACCCGAAGACGGTCTGCACCGACCCGACCAGATGCGGTTCGTCGGCGTCGCCGACGTCGACGATCCTCAGCCCGTACAACTGGTCGGTCACGAAGGCGTAGCGACCCGACAGGTGGACCGAAGTGGCGTTCGGAAGGCTGAGCGAGCCGCGTGGCACCGGACTCGATGGTAGTGCAACGTCAAGGATATGAAGACGCCGATCGCCCCAGCCCGCGATAGTGTACGCGAACCCGTCGCGTACGACCGCCGCGTGGACAACGTCGCCGGAGACGGCCTCAATCACCGGAGAGGTCGGTGCCCGCAGGTCGACGCTCTGGAACAGGAGCATGCCGGACGCGACATACGCGTAGGTTCCGTTGGTATCGACGCCTGTCGGGTTTCCCGGCGTGTCGACCGATCGACTGTGCCTGGGGGTATCGGGATCGGTTATGTCGTACACGTGGAGCCGGTGTCCGTCCACCGCTACGGCGGAACCTTCGAACACCCGCAAGTCGGCGGTCGCACCAGGAGTCATCGCGCTGACAGCGACCTCGGTGAGTCCGCCGATCCGGTCGAGCACGTGGAGCGCTGTGTTTCCGATCGACATGACCATGAACCGGTAGAAGCCGCTGACAAGAAGATGATCACCGTGCACGACGAGCTCGCGCATCAGGTAGCTCGCGTTGACGTACGGCTCTTCGTTCCGGTTGAGCCCGAGGCTGCTGAACGAGAGCTCGACGATCCCTTGATTGTCACCGTCACCGAGCATCGACACGTAGACCGACGCGCCCGACTTGTACGGTGCGGCGGCTATCGCGTGGAATGCGTACGGATCCTCCTGGTATCGGTCCCGGAACTCCGGGCGGTTCGGGTTGGACACGCTGATCGCGCAGACGCTGTCGGTACCGTCGATGACGAACGCATGCGCGGCGGCAATCGCTACGCGCGCGGCATTCGTAAGCGCGGTCTCTTCGTCGCCAAGGTACTGCGCCACCTGAGTCGGCATGCCGGGAATCGCGAGACTGAAGACGCGCAGCCCGCCCGGGCCGTCCGCGACGTAGAGCAAGCCGTCTTCGACCGCAACGTCGCGCGCATTCGTCGTAGCGACGGTTCGCACCACCCTGGGATCCGCAGGGTTACGGAGATTCATCACGAGCACACCCGACTCACCCGCAGCTACGTACGCGAAACCATCCTGGATGCGGACGCGGTGATTCGGAACACCCGTCTGGACGCTCGTGACACGCCCCGTGACCGTCGGCGCATGGAAGGTCTGGGCGGCGTTGAACGTACTGGTCACGCTTCCGTCGGGCGCAGGTCGTACGCGGTAGTAGTACCAGATTCCGTCAGCCACCGACGTGTCGGTGAACGCCGAACCACGGATCACACCGGACAGGTTCGCGTAGGGTCCGGCGGGAGACGTACTTCGCAGCACAACGAACTCGTCGGTCGCGTCGATCGTCGACCATTCGAGCTCGATGCGCCGGTACTCGCCGCGAACAAGAGGCGCCAACGTGTGATCAGACAGTGGAATCGCTCGCACGTAGTTGGACCAGTAGCCGCGTTCAACACCGACGTCAGCGCGCAGGAGGAATGTGTGGAGCGCGCCGTTACGCAGGCCCGTCAGGTCGACGCTCGTCCCGTCGGTCACGAGCCGAGATTCGCCGTAGCCCTCCGACGGAAGCGTGCCGTTGGCCGTCCAGTAGAGCGTGTAGCCTGTCGCCCCCGGGACCGGATCCCAGTCGACCACGATGCGCTTATTCGCGGGCGCCACGGCGAGCGATGAGATCGGGCTCCCGGGATCGCGGAGGCTCACTGTTGCTGTACCGACGTTGTCGTTCCAGTCGCGAGCGGTCACGGTCACGACGACCGGACCCGAGAAGTCGATCGCTGAGAAGCTGAAGTCGAACGAACCGTCGGAGTCGATTCGTTCACCGGGAAGCGTTCCGTCCAGCAGCACCCCGAGCGCACCAGTCACGCGGTACTCCACCAATCTGACGATGCCGCCGGGATCGGTCGCGACTCCCTGAACGGTAACGCTCTGCGTGTACTCCGCATCGTTGGCGGGCGACACGATGAGCACCGACGGGGAATCGCGATCAAGCGCCTGGCGGGTGACGTCCGTCGTGATGGGATTCGGGCAACTGACGAGTCCCAGTGCCACCAGAAGCGCGGCACCGGGGAGAACACGGTGAAGGCGGGGCATGGACTCCTCCTGCGCGGACGGAATTCTGGAAAATCATATCACGACCCGGTCGTTGCATCGCCGTCGAAACGGGTAGTCGCTGTATAATGGGCGAATACCGTGCCCGTGGAGGAAAAGGATGAACCGCCTGCTCCGGACCCGCGCGTCGGTCCTGCTGCTCCTGATCACCACGTCCGCAGCCGCGCAGATGACCGGCGGCGAGCTCGATCTCTACTACCGCTACCCTGTCGGCTTTGGTGTAGGGTACCGTGCGCTGACTCCGCTACGCGCGCTCGTGACCGACTTCACGATCGTAGAGGTCGCCTCAGAAGTGAGAGTTCCGGTACCGTCCGCGCCGGCATTCCAACCTCTTGTGCGCGGCGGAGTGATCGGATTCGACTCGCTGTCGACCGAGTTCTCCGACAAGTGGGATCATCGCCATCTCTTCGCGGCGGCAGGAATCGCGTACGCGCACCGATTTGCGCGCACCTTCGAGATCGGGGCCGACATCCTTGCGGGCGCAACGTACGCGACCTTTCCGTCGCTCGTGGATACCGGGCCCGTCGGGGCCGCGAACCTCTACGTTGGAGCAGGAGGCAAGATCACGCTGGTACCATCGTACAGCATAGCGGTGGAAGTTCAGCCGCATCTGTCGTGGATCCGGTCGCTCTCTCCTCTGCGAGTGACGGATGGTCCGCTGTTCGGACTGGGGTTTTCGCTGCACTACCGGTTCGGCGACGACCCGGACTCCGCGCGTGCGCTGATACGTAGTATCCGGTTCGACCAGGTGACGGTGCCGCCGCTGTTCGCCGCGATGCAGAGCTACTACGTGCGCAACCCGTTCGGTTCGGTATTGCTGACCAACACCGAGCGTCACCCGATCACCGATCTGGAGATCGCGTTCTTCCAGCAGGGGTTCATGGACTCGGCGACGATCGCGGGCGCGATCGAGCGACTCGATCCCGGCCAGACCGTGGAGGTGCCGCTCTACGCATCGTTCAACCAGAACGTATTCACGACCGAAGGCGTGACACCGCTCGTCGCAGAAGTGATCGTGACCTACCGCAACCGCGCGCGACCCGCGGAGCAGCGCCAACCGGTGGCGTACGACCTCCACGACCGAAGCGCGGTCACGTGGGACGACGACCGCAAGATCGGAGCGCTCATCACACCGGCCGACAGCGCGCTGCGCAACTACGCGAGCTTCATCCGCCAGGCCGTCCGTGACCAGCCTCGGGCGACGTACAACGAGTCGATGCAGTTCTCGATGCAGCTCTACTCAGCGCTCGCGGAACTCGGCGTGCTCTACCAGGCCGACCCGACCGCTCCGTTCGCAGACGTTCAGGGCAAAACCCTGGTGGTCGACTCGGTCAACCTCGCAAGAGAGACATTGACCCGCATCAGCGGCGACTGCGATGACCTGACCGTACTCTTCTGCAGCGTGCTCGAGAGCGTCGGTCTGGAGTCGGGCTTCATTACTGTCCCTGGCCACATCTATCCGGCGATCAACACCGGGGTCCCGACGCGGCAATTCCGCGACACGCATCCGGACAGAGCGATGACGATCGACGTCGACGGCGAGTTGTGGGTACCGTTGGAGATAACGCTCGTCGGCCGGGCAAGCTTTCTGGACGCGTGGACGCGGGGGGCGGCACTGTGGAACTCGTACGCCGACCGCCCCGACCTCAGACGCTTATACCGCACGCGCGCGGCACAGGAGGTCTACCGGCCGGTCGGACTACGCGAGACCGACCTGGGGCTTCAGTACGGCAGCCCTTCGGCCATAGCTGCCGGGTACTCGGGCGATCTCGCACGCGTCGCGGCGGTGGTAACCGGTAGCTACGCGGCCGAGGCGCAGCAGAGTGCGACGGCGCGCGCGTACAATCGACTCGGTCTGTCACACGCGCGGTTCACCCAGTTCGATCAGGCTGAGACCGCGTTCGCTCGAGCGCTTCGGGTCGACCCGTCGTTCACGCAGGCGACGATCAACCTGGGCAACATCGCCTTCCTGACCCGTGACTATCAGACGGCAATCCGGCACTATTCCAACGCCCAGAGTCGACTCACCGCGGACGGCAACGATGACTCTTCGCTCGCCCAGCTCCTCATGATCAACCTTGCTCGTGTCCATCAGGCGGCGGGAGACTCCACCAGCGCGGACTATCACCTGGCACAAGCCGAGCGAATCGGGCCATTACCGATCGCGCACATGGGCGATCCAGCCGACCCCTCACGCGCGTCGGAGATCGACCTGTCGATCCTCTTTGCCGACGACACCGACTGAGCGGCAACCGGCGGCTTGCCGGCGAGCGCGAACGGCCCTACGTTAGGTGGAGGAGGAGATCATGGAGTACCGATCTTTGGGACGCTCGGGAGTCAAGGTGAGCGAGCTCTGCCTTGGGTGCATGATGTTTGGCGGCAAGACCGCCGCCGCCGAGTCGTACGATATCATCGACCGCGCGATCGAAGCGGGGATCAACTTCCTGGATACCGCGAACGTCTACAGCCGCGGCGAGAGCGAGCGTGTCACCGGTGAGGCGCTCAAGCGCAACGGGAAACGCGCTTCGATCGTGCTTGCGACAAAGGTGCACGGCACGATGGCCGACGGCGACCCGAACGCGCAGGGCAACACGCGTCGCCACATCATAGAGCAGTGCGACGCGAGTCTGCGCAGGTTACAGACCGACTGGATCGACCTCTACCAGATCCACCGCCCACAGCCCGACGTTCCGATCGACGAGACGCTGCGGGCGCTCGACGACCTGGTACGGGCGGGTAAGGTGCGCTATATCGGGACGAGCACGTTCGCCGCGTGGCAGGCGGTCGAGTCGCTGTGGGTCGCCGAGCGCCTGGGGCTCAACCGCTTCGTCTGCGAGCAGCCGCCGTACAACATCGTAGACCGTCGCATCGAGCGCGAGCTCCTGCCGATGGCGCGCACGTTCGGCTACGGCATCATCCCGTGGAGCCCGCTCGCCGGAGGGCTGCTGACCGGCAAGTACCGCCGCGGGAAGGAGGCGCCCGAAGGCGCACGCTTCGCGAACGCGCCGGCGTTTCAGGCGCGCCGCATGACCGACGCGGTCTACGACGTTGTCGACGGGCTCGAACCGATCGCGAAGGAGAAAGGCGCGTCGCTGTCTCAGCTCGCGCTCGCGTGGGTGCTTCGCCAGCCGGGAGTCACGAGCCCGATCGTCGGTCCGCGGACGATGGAGCAACTCGAAGACAATCTGAAGGCGGTCGACATCCCGATCACCGACGACGACAAAGCGAAGATCGACGAGCTCGTCCCGCCCGGCACGAACGTGTCGCCGTACTACGAGGCAAGCTTCGGGCCGCACCCTTACCGGGTGTAGCCGCAGCCCGACCGACCGCGCGGCTACATCGGGTCGCGACCGCCGATTCCGGGGTTCCGCTTTCGCTGGTACTCCCGCGCCGCTACCGAGTCGGGCCGGCCGCGGCGCGGAGGGCGGCCAGGTCGATCTTCTTCATCGCGAGCATCGCGTCCATGACCCGGTTCACCGCCGCGCGACCGGGTAGCGCGAGCAGCTCGTTCATCTCGCTGACAGGGTAGATCTGCCACGATACGCCGTAGCGGTCCTTGAGCCAGCCGCACTGTTCCGACTCGGCGACCGCCGACAGGCGATCCCAGTAGTAGTCGATCTGATCCTGCGTACGCGCATCGACAACCAGCGACACGCCTTCGGAGAAGGAGAAATCGTGATCGGCCGCGCTGTCGGCTGCGACGAATGGTTGGCCTTCCAGTCTGAACCGACCGTGCATGACCGTCCCTTCCCGGTCGGGCTCCTGGCCCGGCTCGTACCGGTAGATATCGCCGACGTCCGCATCGTGAAATACGTCGGTGTAGAAGCGCATCGCCTCCTCCGCCTGCCCGCACCGCTCTCCGACGAACAGGAGTTCGGGAGAGATCCGCGCACGCGCGTCGGGGTCGACGATGAGCTGCCACGGTACGCCGTACCGGTCGGAGAGCCATCCGTACCGCTCGCTCCACGGGTACGACCCGAGTTCCATGTGCGTCGTCCCGCCGGGAGCCAGCGCCGCCCAGAGCCGGTCAACATCGTCGGTAGTCTCGCAGTGGTAGAAGTAGGAGATCGACGGATTCGGCCGGAAGTGCGGCCCCCCGTTCAGAAGTGTCATACCGAACCCGTCGATATCCACATCGGCGGTCAGAACCGATCCCGGTTCGCCGCCATGGATCTCACGACCGGCATCCGGGTAGCGGATCGTCGCGACTCGCCGTGCTCCTGGAAGCGATGCGACGTAGAAGTCGGCAGCCTCCTCGGCCTGACTGTCGAGCCAGATGCACGCGCTGATTGTGGGCATGTAACCTCCTCCAGCCGCACCGGACGCGTCGGTTCGGTGGTGCGTGGACCTATCATATCATGAGTTTTTGGGTCATCAATAGACCGGGCAAACCGTGGATCCATCGCGGAGCCGGCGCGGTGCTTGCGAGCCGATCGAACTCGGCGTAGACTCGGATCGGAGAGTCCATGGCCACCGAACCCGCTCGTCCACCGTCGCCCGATCCGCTCTTCGCGAACGAAGTCATCGACCTCTGGGCGGATGGCTCACCGAACAACGGCAGCAACCCTGACTACCGTCCGCGCATCCGGGTCACGTACCCGGCGCTCTGGCGCGACGCGTACGCCGGCCGCCGGTTTCCGGCGGTGCTGATCTGCCCGGGAGGCGGCTATCACATGCAAGCGCTGCACGAGGGAGCGCCATTCGCGCAGCTCTTTGCGATGCACGGGATCGTCGGAGTCGTACTGACCTATCGCGTCCATCCGGATGCGTGGCCGTGCGCGTATTCCGACGCGACCAGAGCGATGAGGTACCTACGCGCAAACGCCGAACGCTACGCTATCGATCCGGCCCGCGTCGGTATCATGGGGTTCAGCGCGGGAGGACACCTTGCGTCGATGGTAGCGACGCAGCCGGATGTCTACCGCGAACCGGAGGACGATCTGGCGGGTACTGTTTCGGCGAGGCCCGATCGCGTCGCGCTCGCGTACCCGGTCATCAGCATGACCGAGTCGGCGCACACGGGAAGCCGGGATGTCCTGGTTGGCAGCTCAGGCGACGGCGAGCTCGCGCGGCTCCTGTCGAGTCATCTGCACGTATCGTCAGATACCCCGCCGAGTTTCCTGTGCCACACCGCCGACGATCCGGTCGTCCCGGTCGCGAACAGCCTGCTCTACGCGACCGAGTGCACGCGGCACGCGGTCCCGGTCGAGCTTCATGTGTACGAGTCGGGCCGGCACGGCGTCGGGATGGCTCTGGACATCCCGCGACTGCGCGGCTGGACCGCCGCGCTCATGGAGTGGTTTGCCGACTGGCGGCTGTCGTGACGTACGGGCTCTACGCGTCGGGGTCGACGACGATGAACCGACCGACCATTCCGGCCTGCCGGTGCCCGGGAACGCCGCAGTAGAACTCGAACTCACCCGCCCGGTCGGCTACGAACTCGATCGTGTCGGACTGGCCGCCGGTGATGACCTCGGTCCAGATCTTGTACTCCGCGAGCGCCCAGTCGTGACGTCCGCCGCCGTTGACATAGGTGAGCCGAATGGTGTCGCCAAGGTTCACCCGGATCTCGGTGACCGTGAAGCGCAGCCCCTGGCTGCCCACCTCGATCTCCTTGACCTCGGACGTATCGCCGGTCACATCGACAATGTGACTGTCGGCGAACAGCGCAGCCGGGACCAGGATCAGCGCGAATGCGACGAATCCTAATGTGAGTGTTTTTCTCATATATATAGCATAACCCTATCGGCACCGGGGAGCAAACGACGCGTGATCGTGATCGAAGGCTCGTCGTCGACGATCGATCCTGCTACACTCGGCTCCATGAAGTTCACCGAAGGGTTCTGGCGGATGCGCGACGACGTTCGCGCGGTCTTCGCCGCGGTGGCACGGACGATATCGGTCGAGCGCGGACCGGGAGACGACGACGCCGGTCGCACGGATGCCGTCACGGTGTTCGCTCCGACGAAGCCGATCGCGCATCGTGGCGACACGCTGAACCTGCCGTCGCTGACGGTCACGCTCTGGTCGCCGATGGAGGGGATCATCGGCGTGCGGATCGTGCATCACGCCGGCGCGGTCGACCGCGGACCGCACTTCACGATCAACCGACAGGAGGTTTTCGAGCCTGCGATCACCGAGCGCGACGACGACGTGTCACTCGCGACCGGCGGCCTGACCGCGACGGTGAAGCGCGGTGCACCGTGGTCGCTCTCGTTCTCCGCCCGCTCCGACACCGGTGTGCGCCGGAGGCTGACCGGATCGGGGCCGAAGAACATTGGCTACGTCACGACGGCGGGGGGCGACGCGTACACGTACGCCGAACTGTCGCTCGGCGTCGGAGAGTGCGTGTACGGCTTAGGCGAACGATTCACCGCGTACGTGAAGAACGGGCAGGTCGTCGACACGTGGAACGACGACGGTGGGACCGCGAGCCAGTTCGCGTACAAGAGCATTCCGTTCTACACGACGAACCGAGGCTACGGCGTGCTCGTGAACCACCCGGGCAGGGTCGCGTTCGAGGTCGCGTCGGAGAAGGTCGAGCGCGTGCAGTTCAGCGTCCCCGGCGAGTCGCTCGAGTTCTTCGTGATCCACGGTCCGACGCAGAAGGACGTACTCACACGCTACGCGACGCTCACCGGCCGCCCGGCGCTGCCGCCGGCGTGGTCGTTCGGTCTGTGGCTCACGACGTCGTTCACGACGCAGTACGACGAGCAGACGGTCATGAGTTTCGTCGACGGGATGGCCGAACGCGGGGTACCGCTACACGTCTTCCACTACGACTGCTTCTGGATGCGCGAGTTTCACTGGTGCGACTTCGTCTGGGACCCCGAGGTCTTCCCCGACCCGCCGGGCATGCTCGATCGGATGCACGCGAAGGGCCTGCGGACCTGCGTCTGGATCAACCCGTACATCGCGCAGCGATCGCACCTCTTTGCCGAAGGCGCCGCGCGCGGGTTCCTGCTCAAGCGGCCTAACGGCGACGTGTGGCAGTGGGACGAGTGGCAGAGCGGCATGGGGCTCGTCGACTTCACGAACCCCGACGCGCACCGCTGGTACCAGGAGAAACTGGGCGCGCTCGTCGATATCGGAGTCGACGCGTTCAAGACCGACTTTGGCGAACGCATCCCGACCGACGTCGTCTACTTCGACGGATCAAACCCCGAACGGATGCACAACTACTACGCGCTCCTCTACAACCGCGCGGTGTTCGAGGTACTCGAATCCCGACGCGGCGCCGGGCAGGCGTGCCTCTTCGCCCGGTCGGCAACGGTCGGCAGCCAGCAGTACCCGGTCCACTGGGGCGGCGACTCGACCGCGAGCTACGAGTCGATGGCGGAGACGCTCCGCGGCGGACTGTCGGCGGGGCAGAGCGGCATCGCGTTCTGGAGCCACGACATGGGCGGGTTTGAGGACACCGCAAGCCCCGACGTCTACAAGCGATGGTGCGCGTTCGGACTCCTGTCGTCGCACAGCCGCCTGCACGGGTCGAGTTCGTACCGCGTGCCGTGGCTCTACGACGACGAAGCGGTCGACGTGTTGCGCTTTTTCACACGTCTCAAGTGCCGACTCATGCCGTACCTCTTCGCGGCCGCCGTCGACGCGCACGCGACCGGCGTACCGATGCTCCGCGCGATGCCGATCGAGTTTCCGGACGACCCCGGCTGCGACTACCTGGACCGGCAGTACATGCTCGGAGACTCGATCCTGGTCGCGCCGGTCTTCGATGCCGGCGGCCACGTACAGTTCTACCTCCCCGACGGACGGTGGACGCATCTGATCGACGGCCATCAGCTCGACGGCGGCCGGTGGCATAACGAACGGTACGACTTCATGAGCCTGCCGATCTTCGCTCGGCCGGGCTCGGTGATAGTCACCGGCTCTGTCGACGACCGGCCCGACTACGACTACGCGCACAAGCCAGCTGTCATCGCGCACGAACCGGCCGACGGCCGGTCGATCGAGCTTGACGTACCGGACACCCGCGGCGAGCGTGCCGCGCATGTGTCGGTCGCCCGCACCGGGCACTCAGTGACCGCGACCCAGTCGGGGTTCCATGGCGAATGGACCTTCGAGCTCGTTGCCGACGGCATGCGAAGCAGCAAGGTCGGTACCGGCGCCACGATCGACCTGACGATCGACGCCCCCGCCCCACCCCGGTAGAATGACCGGGTCGATTCTGCTTTCGCCGGGAGGTTCCATGGCATCGATCATCCTGTCGGGCACAGAGCGCCCAACGCTTCAGCCGATTACGGCGCTCCGCGCGCTGCTTGACGGGGCGGCGACGCGCGCGTTCACCGCGACGACCGCGGACGAGGCTCTCGCGTGGCAGCGCGACACCCGCGCCGCGCTCGGTCAGCGAATCGGCTTCCAGGAGTGGCCGGCGGTCGATCCCGCTCCCGAATCGATCGAGACGGTCGATCGTGGCGATCTGATCCGTGAGAAGATCGTGATCCGAACGTCACGGCATACACAGATGCCGGTCTACCTCATCCGGCGCCGCGACGTGCGCACACCGGCGCCCACCGTGATCGCGTTTCACGGGCACGGCTACGGCGTCAAGGACATCGTCGGGCTCTGGGAGGACGGCAGCGAACGCGAGACGCCCGACGGGTACCACACCGACTTCGCGCTCGCGCTCGCCCGGCTCGGCTTCGTGGTCGCGGCGCCCGAGATCTCGTGCTTTGGAGAACGGTCGACCGACTTTTCGCACCTGGACCGGCCGTTCGGCGGGCCGGTTCCGACGACGTGCGCGCACACGAGCACGCTCGCGTTCCACCTGGGCGGATCGACGGTCGGCCTTCGCGTCCTGGATGCACGACGTCTGGTCGATTATCTGGTGACACGCGACGACGTCGACGGCGACCGGATCGGCGCGATGGGAATATCGGGCGGCGGGATGCAGACGTTCTTTTCGATGTGCATCGACGAACGGATCCGCGCCGGCGTCGTGAGCGGCTACTACTGCAGCCATCGCTTCAGCATCTTCGGCGTCTTCCATTGCGCGTGCAACTACATCCCCGGGCTCGCCGAGTTTGGAGACGTGCACGACCTGGTCGGCCTGATCGCCCCACGGCCACTCTTCGTAGAAGCGGGCACGCACGACGAGATCTTCCCGGTCGAAGGCGTTCGCCGCAGCGTGCAGATCGGATCGAAGGTCTACGGCGTGTTCGGCGCCCCAGGCTACCCGCAGGCCGAGTACTTCGAAGGTCGCCACCGGATCGACGGAGCGGGCGCGTACCGCTTCCTGCGCGAGCAGCTCGCGGGGGAGAACCACACGGGCGAGGAAACCGCACCCGTGCGGCTCGCGTAGCGTCAGGCCGCGTCGATCGGCAGCCGGAAGTACTCCCTGGGGTTGTTGTAGAGCCACGCGATTGCGATCTCGCGCGCGGCGTCCAGGTCGATGAAGTCGGTGTCGACGAGCTCGGCGAGCGCCGATGCGACGCTGTCGCGCGCGAGCTTCGCGTACGCCCAGCTCAGGTGCGGCTGATCGCCACCGACGTCGCTACCGAACGCGTGGACCTTCGTGTACGGCACCGCCGACACGCTCTGGACCAGGAGCCGGTGCGCGTAAACCGGGTCGATCTGTTGCGCCCAGCAGAAATTGATCCGCACGTTCGGGTAGTTCTTCACCAGGAAGAGGAGATCGCCGCCGTACGGCCAGTTCGCGTGAAAGAGATCGAAGCGAACGTCGCGATGGACTTCGAGCACGACGCGCAGGTGCGCGGCGTTCCCCTTGGCCACATCGTTGTAGTTGTGCGCCATGTGTCCCGTGTGGTACTGGACGGGGAGATCCATCTCGCGCGCGATCCGCAGAAAGCAGTGCATGAGGTAGTCGCTCAACGCGTGACCGCTTTCGCCCCACTCGATCGCCTGCCGGGGGTCGGCGAGCAACCGGTTGAACAGCGCTTCCGCGTCGGTCTTCGTCGCCAGGCGGTAATCGATTCTGCGCTGGTAGGCGGACTGGTCCTTGAAGCAGACCGCACCGCACTCGCTCCATTTTCCGAAGATCAAGCGGCACATGTCGACGTATTCGTCGAGCGACGTCACGCGGACTCCGACCGCTCGCTCGATCTTTTCGATATCAGTGCGCCGGGTGATCGCGTGGGACTGCGGGAGCGATATCGCCAGGTGCTGATTCGGCAATCCGCGGTAGCTGCCGTCGACGATCTTCGATAGCGGTGGCCAGTTGTCGGTCACGCGCGCGCGGATCTTCGCGTCGGCGAACGGCCGCTCGTACTGGTCGGGGTCGGAGTAGTCGGGGATCCGCGCCGACCACTCGCGAAGCGAGTCGAGCGTGACCTCGTCCGATCCGAAGACGTACTCCATGCCGTAGCGCACCCCGCGACCGTAGCCGGTGTGCCGTGAAGCGCGGTACGCCGGCTCGAAGATCCTCCACCGCTCTTCGAGCGGCAGCGACGCGTCGAATATCCGTTCGGCCGCCTCCGATCCGACGGCCGACGCGAGGTCGTGTCTGAGGTAGAAGCCGGAGATGAACTGCAGGATGTCGCTGGTCCGAGCCCGCGCGACGTGGTGCTCGTGCGCATCGACGAGCGGCATCGCCTCGACCTCGGCCCGTAGTGTCTCGTATGTGTTGCCTCTCATGCTGCTCCTCCTCCGCCCGGGCCGACTCCCAGTCTACAACTTTGCGACGGTACCGGTCTGCGCCGCACGCGTCGCGGCTTCCACGAGGCGCACACCGTCGAGCCCGACGCGCATCGGAACCGGCGACGCCACACCGTCGCGGACGCTCGCAATGAACGCGGCATTCTCCGCGACGAACACGTCGTCGTCGTAATGGTGTTCCTCTCGTCGCACCTCGGGATGCGTGAACACGATCTCAAGCGCGGTGCCGTTCGTTACCGTCGCGACCATGCGGTCGCACGTGAGTGTGAACCGGTGGTTCCACGCGCCGGGTACCGCGCAGTTGGTCGCGGCGATCGACGCGATCGGCCCGTCGGCGAAGCGAATCACCGAACTGCTCGTGTCCTCGGCCGTATAGCCGTCGACGTCGCGGTGACAGAGGTTGTCCATCGCGCACGCAACGGTCGCCGGATGCCCCAGGAAGAAGAGCGAGAGATCGTAGATGTGAATCGCCTGCTCGAAGAGCTGGCCGCCCGACTTCGCGCGGTCGCGCCACCACGGTGCGTGCAGCGAGTTGCACGCGTAGGTCGCCTGATAAAGCGTCGG
>SKVA01000197.1 GCA_007129695.1 Spirochaetaceae bacterium
AACCGACATCGAGCACTGGCTCATCACGCACAGCCATGCAGACCACATCGGCGGGCTCGAAGAAGTCATGCTGATGAACCGCTATGTCGCGCGCAAGCGCGCATCGATCCACATTCCGGCCGCGTACGAGCGGACGCTCTGGCGTGATTCGCTGCGCGGGGGCTGCGCACCGAACGAGCGTCACGATGGAAGGCAGTTGCGCTTTCGCGACTTCTGGAAGATCGAACGGCCAACCCCGCTCGACGGTTACCCGCGCGATACCGAACAGGTGACCGTCGGATCGATCGACCTGAAGACGATCCGAACGCGTCATTTCCCGGAGCAGGCGCAGACGTGGCGCGACAGCGCGTACAGCGTTGGGATGATCGTTGACGATCGAGTTCTCTTCACGGGAGACACGCAGTTCGACCCCGAACTGCTTGAGTCGTACGACCGGCTGTTCAACTTCGAGACGATTTTCCACGACGTACAGTTCTTCACCGGTGGAATTCACGCCGGACTCGACGAACTGTGCAGCCTTCCCCGCTCGCTGAAAGAGCATATCGTCCTGATGCACTACCCCGACTCGTACGAGTCGCAGAAACGTCGCGTCCGCAACGAAGGATTCCTGGGATTCGCCGAGCAGCGCCACTCGTACGCGTTCTGCTGACCTCGGCTCCGGAAGTGGTGCCGGAATTGTTGACGACCGAAACCGCGAGATCGCGGCGCCCACAGGTGTGGCGGGCCCGGCCGGCCGCGGCTCGCAGGGTGACTACTGGGTATCGAGGAGTATACGCATCGGAGGCAGTCCTCCGTTACTCCTGATGCGGGTTTCTGGTCGCCTGCTTCATCACCTGTCAACAGTTCACGCGTGCGAAAGAACGGGGATCGAATCCCGAACCCGCTCGATGCGAAGCGGGAAGTTCTCAGGCTCGAGCCACGCCGCTTCTCCGTCGACCTGCATCGGAACACGGCGACCGTATTCGACGCGAAGGGATCTGAACGATCTCATCGACACATTCGGTTCGTGCACGTGGTCGCCGCGGTAGAAGAGCGACTTCAGCCTGATCTTTCCGATCAAGCCGAGTCGGGCTATCGCACAGAGGTTGTCGCTCCCGGGAAGGACCGCCTTGCCCCCGCCGTAGAAGCGATGACCAGAGATACCGGCCGCGATCAGCATGAACTCACCGGTCAACCGCTCGGCGCTGCCGTCGGTAGCGGTCACATCGATCGTCATCGACTCGACGCCGACGATCTGCTCGTAGAAGAGCGTCGCGATATCGGCGATGACCTTGTAGAGGTCGCCCCCAAACCTCCGCTTGAGCCGGTTTGTCAGCTCGGCAACGTAGGCATCAAGCCCGATGCTCGCGATGTTGAAGCCGAAGAACCCGCCCATTCCGGTGGGCCGGATCACCAGATGACCGGTCCGGTGGACGTCCGCGGCACCCCGCAGCATCGCGACCGCCTCCGCGATACCGGAAGCGTCCGCCCCATCGTTTCCGGTACCCAGAGGCAGGCGCATCAGCGCGAAGGAGCGATCGTCTCCCTGCAGTGCCTGCGATTCGTTCGCATCAAGGTACGCGGAGAGAACCTCCCCGTGCGTGCCGTCTCCCCCGGCCGACACGATCAGGTGAGCGTTCGCGCACGACAGGTCGATTGCCTGACGGGCGATCTCCCGCGCGTGTCCGACGTACCGCGTGTGGTGAAACCGCAGCGCCACGTTCTGCCGGCGCGGCGCGTCCCGTTCGTGAGCCACTGATGCGGTCACAGCGTCGAGCTCGTCCAGCGTCGCGGCGGCTCGGCGTTCGCTGCTGAACCGCCCGGCGTACGGGTTGACGATGACGTCGATCGTTATCGGAGTGTCGCCGAAGAGGACCGAAGAGGCGAACACGCGATCGAACGCGCGTTCGAACCGCCGCCAGTCAAGCACCTGTCGCTCCGGCGGTGCGGTCTGACCGGTCGCCAGGTGCATTGAAACCGAACAGCGCGGGAAGCTGGTAGACGTCGGTTACGCCGTCGACAAGCACGCCGCCTATTCCGAGCGCGAGCGCCGGCGCGATATCCACATCGTATCGGTCGCCGACGCATACCACCGACGCGGCATCGCAGCCAACCCGGTCGAGCGCGGCGCGAAACGGCGCCGCGTCCGGCTTCGAGCGCATCGTCGTATCGAGACCGACCACTTTATCGACCAGATCATCGACCCCGAGCGCGGCCAGAGAGCGCATCCCGGTGGACACCGGGTTGTTCGTCACGACAACCAGCGGCAATCGGGGGGCGTCGGGGCGGCTGCCGCGCGTGCGGATCAACTCCATAGCGCGGCGCAAGCGTTGGTCGTGCTGAAGGTGTTTCTCCGGCTCGATGATCGCCTCGCGCCATCGGACGCTCGTTTCGATCGGAACCCCGAGCGACGCAAAGGTGTTCCCCAGGCTCTGGCGCGCACCGGCGTTCGTCTCGCTCCACGTGCGCTGCCACTCCTTGATACGCCTGTGCGCGCTCGCGGGCTCTTCGTCGAACTGACGCGCAAATCGGGCGATCAGCGCGGTGATCTGACCGTGCGCGTACTCATCGTCATCGTAGAGCGTGCGATCGATGTCGAACAGAACACCCTGGAGTCGTTCACCGATGCGCTGCGGTGCGTCGATGTCCGCCGGCCAGCCAAAGAGTTGCATCCGCGTAAGGTATCACGGCGGTGGAGACGAGAGAAGCCCGCTCTGGTATCCTCGTGACCGATGAACGTCGAGTTTCACTACTACACCGTCTACTACCTTGCGACCGCAGCGGGCATGTCCGACGAAGACGCGTCCGTACTCGCGTACTCATCGCAGTATCTGGACAACGCGCTTGTCGCGTACGAGGTAGCTCACGATCGGGGTACCTACGTCACGCAGGTCACGCACCACTTCGGGTTCTGGGACCGGTCTCAGGAGTGGGACGTCTGGATCCCGTTCCACTTCTTCCCGGCGGGAGACCAGTCGACACAGTATCGGCGCGACGGCGCGGCAAATCCGCTGGTCGTACGCGCAAACGGCCCGCTGGTCAAGCGGCTGTTGGTCGATGCGCTGCGATCGCGCGATCTCTATCGCGTTGGCATCGCGCTCCACACGTACGCCGACACCTGGGCGCACGAGCACTGGTCCGGCCGCAACGAAGTCTGGAATCGGGTCGATCCGACGTCGCCGCTGCCGCCGATCGGTCACGCGCAGGCGCTGCGTGACCCCGATTCGATCGACACGGTCTGGTCGGATCCGCGACTCGAGCCACCGCACGACCGAGTCGACAACCGCACCCGCTTCCTTGCAGCCGCGGCGCGCGTCTATCGGTACCTGTCGACGTACACGGGATCCGGCTTTGCAGACGAGGATCTTGTGATCGACCGGCTGACCGCCATTCTTGGAAGACCCGGGACGTCGTCTGAAGAGCGAATCGCCGACTTCGTGATCGAGTGCGGGATGCAGGAGTACAGCAGGCGCCGGTGGCGGGTCGAGGCGTTTACGCCTCCCGGCGGCTGGGCGAACCGTTGGCACTTGACCGAACTTGAGTCGGCCGTAGACAAGCTGCACTGGCTGCGCGACGAGATGCTGCACAAGACGCGGCTGATCGGGCGCGAACCGGTACGCGCAAACCCGGGATTCTTCTCATCGGACCTCTACCGCTGGGACCAGGCGGCGATAGCGCAGCGTAGTGCGGCTCTGAGGCTCCTGGAACCGATCAGAGCCGCGGTCGACTGACGGTATCTGCGGCTTCGCGCAGCATCTGCGTGTACGGCCGCTCTTCCACGCGCGTGAGGTCGACCGGCAGCGACGACAGGAGATCGCGGATACGCCGAGCGGCTGCATCGCGGCCGGGTCGGTCGCAGTCGATGCGTACCGACTCGACTTCTATGAACTGTCCGACTCCGTCGACGCGAACAAGCTCGACGTGCAGATCCTCGACGTCGAATCCGAGCCCGCTCTTGCGCTTGGCGATATCGTCGACGTAACCGAGCACACCGACCAGGTGGACGAACGCGGCGACGTCGTCGATGACGAACTCGCGCTCGACGTTGAACTCGAAACCGCGCTCGCGGCTCTTTTCCTTGAACGTGACGGTCGCCGTGCCACCCTCAATCCGTATCCGGAACGTCGGGCCACGGGGCGGAGCAAGCGTCGGGTCGATGGAGCGGAAGTAGCGGTCCTCCTTCACGAACTCGCCGCGAACCGTTCCGCGCGCCCGTAGCGCCGCTTCGACCGCGGCCCAGTCGTCGACCCACACCTTCATCTCGGTCTCGTACGCGGTGCTCATGCAAAAACCACCGTCTTGTTCCCGAGCGTCATCACGCGGTGCTCCAGGTGGAGTCTCACAGCACGGCTCAGCACCAGTTTCTCCCGGTCTCGCCCTTTCTGAACCATCGTCTTGATCGAGTCACGATGCGTCACGCGCGCGACGTCCTGTTCGATGATCGGCCCCTGGTCGAGATCGTCGGTTACGTAGTGACTGGTCGCACCGATGATCTTCACGCCGCGTTCGTACGCCTGGTGGTACGGCTTCGCGCCGACGAAAGCCGGCAGGAAGCTGTGGTGGATATTGATGATCCGCTGCGGAAAGGCCGCCACGAACCGCGGCGACAGGATCTGCATGTAGCGCGCGAGCACGATCAGATCGATCCCTCGGTCGCGAAGGATCCCGATCTGCTGCGCTTCAGCGTCATCCTTTGCCGATAGCGTTACCGGAACGTGCGCGAACTCAACACCGAACAGCTCGGCTACGGGGCGCAACACTTCGTGGTTGCTGATCACGAGCGCGATGTCGGCGTGCGTTTCGCCTTCGCGGTTCCGCAGCAGCAGATCGTAGAGGCAGTGATCGTACGAGCTGACCAGGATCGCCATCCGCGTGGTTCGCGAGTCGAGCTCGATCCGGTACGTCATCGTGTATTTGGCGGCGATCGGCTCGAAGGCGGGCTTGATGCCCTCCCGTCCGACCGAAAACCCGGAGATGTCCCACTCGATGCGCATGAGAAAGGTGTCGCTGACGGGGTCGTTGTGCTGGCTCGAATCGATGATGCTCCCGCCGTGGGTATAGATGAAGTTCGACACGTCGGCGACGATTCCCGGCCGGTCGGGGCACCACAGAAGGAGTATCGCACGGTCCGGGTTCAATCGCACTCCTGCATCGCCGCCGAGTATACCCGCGGAGCACCGACGTGGACAACCGATATGGTTTTTGCGGGTGAGCGCCGTATATTCGTAACAGATTCTCACCGGTACGGTGTTGCATCTACAGCACAGTATTGGAGGACAGTATGAACAGAGATACCCATGCCGCCTGCTTCATCAGGACGGCGCTCCGGATCGGGGTGGTAGCGATCGCGATCGCGGCGCTTTCGGGCTGCATCGTCATCTTCGGCTGGGACATCGCACGCCGGGCAAACGCCGACCTCACGATCGAGCTCACCTGGAAGAGCAACGTCAACGACCTGGATCTCTACGTGACCTACCCTGGCAGCCAGCCGGTGAACGCCAACAGCGATCCGGTCTACTCGTCGATTCAGGCCGCGTATGATGCGCGCTTCGTAGGTCTTGACGGGTTCCTTCCGGTAGATGGGGCTGAGTATCGCGAAAAGGTCCACGCGGGCAATCCGAAGAGCACCTCCGACGTCCGCTGGATAGCGAACGTCGGAACACGAATGGAGGTCATACAGGTCCTCGGGCTTCCATTTCAACTACCGTCGCTCGGGTACAACACTCAGCCTTCGGCTGAGAACGCCCTGCCCTCCGGGTATGACTACGCGTGGGTCGGGATCATGGAGGTCTACGTATACGGCGTGAGCGATCCGGTTGTGTCGGCGGGCAGCAATGCGGGGGCGACGGTAACGATCTACGACCGCAACACAAACGTGCTCGGAGAGTTCGTGCTGCCCGAACAGATTCCGATGCAGGGCGCTAGCGTCGCGCGGATCGCGCTGTTCGAACGCCGCGCTCCAGGCGGAGCCACGCAGGCGTACTACCAGATCCTGCCACACACGACCGTGATTCGTGACACGGGCGGGATTCGAAGCGTCTCTGAACCCGGTGACCTGGTCATCGGCGTCGAGACCGAACAGTAGAACCAGTGACCGCGGCGGTTGCCGCGGTCCGGAGGAACCATGAGAGTGAGAACAACCCTATCGCGGGCGATCATCGTGCTCGCGTTGATCGCGGCGGTGACGGGTATCGCCGCGGCGCAGAGCGGCGCGGCAGGAGGCGAGACGCAGACCCGACCGTCGCTCTTCGCGGTCACGATCAACCCGAACGTTCGCGACGCGCAGATCTACATCGACGGTGTGTTGCAGCGCAGGGGAACCGTCCAGCTCGGGCGCGGCACCTACGTGATCCGCGTCGAAGCAAGAGGCTACATGCCGTGGGAGCAGCGGATCACGATCACCGGCTCGCGAACGATCACCGTATCGCTCGTGCCGCCGACCGCGACCGTGGTACTGCGGATACCGTCGGAGTTTCTCAACGACCGGATCCGTGACCCGTGGCGCGAGATCGACTTCTACGTCGACGGCAGGCTGCGCAATGAGGCGCGCGTCGAAGTCGAACCCGGCCGGCGTGAGATAACGATCGTGTCCGGCGGACTCCAGTTCCGCAACCACTTCACGTTCGAAGCCGGCCGGACGTATACGATCGAACTCCTGCTGCGCGCGAGCCTGCTCGGCGGCTGACCGGGTACCCGGCCTTACTTCGCTTTGCCCTGATTCGCGACGGCCGCCGCGGCGGCCGCGATCGCGTCCTGGTCGCCGAGGTAGTAGTGCTTGAGCGGCTTCAGGTCGTCGTCGAGCTCGTAGACCAGAGGGACGCCGGTCGGGATATTGAGCTCCGGGATGTCCTCATCGCTGATATTGTCCAGATACTTCACAAGCGCGCGGAGGCTGTTTCCGTGCGCCGCGATGATAACACGCTGGCCGCCCTTGATCGCGGGCGCGATCGTTTCGTGCCATAGCGGCAGGAATCGGTCGACCGTGTCCTTGAGGCACTCGGTCCGCGGAACCTCCGACGGCTTGAGTCCCGCGTAGCGCGGATCCTTACCGGGGTAGCGCTCATCGTCGGTGTCCAGTTCCGGAGGAGGTGTTGCGTAGCTGCGTCGCCACACGTGAACCTGATCGTCGCCAAACTTCTCGGCGGTCTCAGCCTTGTTAAGCCCCTGCAGCGCACCGTAGTGACGTTCGTTCAGTCGCCAGTCCTTGATCTCGGGAATCCAGTGCTGATCCATCACGTCGAGCGCGATGTGGAGCGTTCTGATAGCACGGCGCAGCACGCTCGTGTACGCGATGTCGAACACAAAGCCTTCGGCCTTCAACACCGTCCCCGCGGTGTTGGCCTCTTCCACGCCCTTCGTTGATAGGTCCACGTCGGTCCAACCGGTGAATCGGTTCTCTTTGTTCCAGTCGCTCTCGCCGTGGCGGAGCAGTACCAGCTTATGCATGCGGCCTCCTGTCGAGCTAGACTACTGAGCCGTACGAGTCGATGTCAACGGTCAGACGGCCTACTCTTGATCTCCTGGACGATTTGATGAAGCGTGTTCCACGAAAGCAGCGCGCACTTCACGCGCACCGGAAACTTGGACACCCCGGCGATCGCCTCCAGGTCCTCAGCTCCGTCGGGGAAGTCGGGCT
>SKVA01000529.1 GCA_007129695.1 Spirochaetaceae bacterium
ATGATCTGATCGTGGTTTACCCACTGAGAGGGCGCGGATGGTTCTCCACGACAACGGACGGGCCGACCCCGGCGCAACGACGCCTGGTCGAACCCGGGGTCGTGCTCGTCCATTGGCCGTCGACCCCATGTTCACTCGAGGTGGAGCCCGACGGACAGTGGGTCGAGCAGTGGGTCCTCGCGCCGGCATCGGTCGCGGTCGCGATGCGTGCGCTTGGAGTGCTTCGCGCAGACGTCGCGTGTCTCGAGCCGGGCGTCAACGATGCGCTCGCGCAGTCATTCGCCCGGATCGGCACCACGCTCAGATCGATCGACGATCACGACGCAGAGATCCTGGGCCTGCGGACTCACGAGTGGTTCGTCGAAGCGGTCCGCCTCGCACGCGAGCGCCCCGACGAACGGCACGAGGTGGAGATGGTACTCGCGGCGTGTCGGCTTCTGGCCGACGGTGGCGGCGGCAGCGATGCGCCGATCCCGCGGCTTGCCGCGCAGCTCGGCATCGGGTACGAGCTGTTTCGCAAAGTCTTCCGACGGCGGATGGGTATGGCCCCGGGAGAGTACCGCATCCACCGGAGAATAGATCGCGCGCGCGAACTGATCATGCAGCATGGCCTGTCGAACCGGCAGGTTGCCGAGGAACTCGGATACGCCGACCCGTTTGTGTTCAGCAAGCAGTTCAAGCGGATCACCGGCGAGTCTCCGACAGCGTTCCGACGGAGATCGGCGTAGCTGTCGCTGTTGATTACAATTTTGCTATATTTCCAATGAAATGACGATACTCACCTTCATCATCGTCGTGGTCGCGTTCGTCGACACGATGGCGCTGCTTCCGATTCTGTCGCCATTCGCGGTCTCTCTGGGCGCACGGTCGGTCATGGTTGGGTTGATCCTGGGAACGTACTCGCTCGTGAACATGGTCGGCAACGTGATCGCGGGCCCGATCATCGACCGACGGGGCCGGCGCGTGACGATCCGGTTCGGGATGGTTGTCGCCGGTCTCTCTCTGGCCGCGTACGCGCTCGTAACGGCTCCATGGCAGCTGCTGGTACTGCGCGCATTCCACGGCGCCGGGGGTGCGATCCTGGTGCCGGCCGCCTTTGCGCACGCGGGCGACCGGTCGTCGTCCGGTAAGGTGGGCCGGTCGATGGGCGTCGCGGGAGCCGCGGTCGCCACGGCGGCGCTCATCGGGCCAGCGATTGGCGGCATCGGGCACGTCGCGCTCGGATTCCGACCCGTTTTCGCGGGTGTCGGGATGCTCTTGGTGATCGTGGCGTTGACGCTTGTTCGCTCGGTCGACGACCCGCCGACCGTCGCACGCGACACGACGATGAACAGCGCGGCCAGATCAGACTCGGTACCAACCGTAATCGCCAACCCGACGCTGCAGTACGCGTACATCTCGGTCTTTGCGCTGACGTTCGCGATGGGAACACTCGCGTACGCGTTCCCGCTCACGATGGCCGAGATCGGGCTGTCGTCGGCGCACACCGGTGCACTGCTCAGCCTCTTCGCCGCTGCGGCGATACTTGTACTGGTGCTGCCAACCAACCGGCTGTCCGATCGGTACGGGAGGAGGCCGCTCGCGATCGCAGGTTCGCTCGCCGTCGGGCTGGCGCTTGCAGGCGTTGCGGTCGCCAGGAGTCGCGCGATGCTGTCAGCCGCAATGATCGTCTACGGAATCGGCTACGGCACGCTCTTTCCCGTGTGCTGCGCGCTCGTTGTCGATGAGACGACTCCGGGCGATCGCGGGACGGCGTTCGGGCTGTTCTACGCGGTGTTCTCGCTCGGCGTGGTGGCAGGACCAGTCGTCACGGGTGCGATCGGGACGGCCTTCTCACCCTATCTTGTCGCAATAGCGCTCATCGTGGCGGTCAGAGCGATTCTGTCGGCACCGCGATTCGCAGGTCGGGAGATCGTAGGTCTGAGGGGGTAGCTCGGAGACGGAGAGAACCGGGGAGTGCGGCCCGTGGGGACCGCACCGCTACCCGGACTCTGCTATATGTCCTTGTCCTGAACGGTCTTGCGCTTGTCGGCTTTCGCGCTCTCGATCGCGGCATCGCAGATCGCGCGGACCTTGTCGGACAGCTCATCGATAACCGTCGCCGAACATTTCAGGTCACCCTTCGCCTTGATGTACGCCTTGACCTTCGACGCGATGACCAAAGTCTCATTCTCTGCCATATGGACTCCTCTCGGTAGAATATTCGACGATTATGACGCATCCGACCGAGTACGTCGAGTCTTTTGCACGCGAGGTTTTTCGCGCCTCATGCTATACTCGGGCCATGAACCAGACTCGAACGGGCATCCACGAGACCGCTCTCCATCGCCACCAGGCGCGGATGCGGTCGCTACGCGTCGACGTACAGCGCATCCTCGAGGGCGAGTTCTCGCTGGGGTTCAACACGGTGGAGAAAATGCTCGACAGCTACTTCTCCGACCGGTTCCTCCCGGCGTGGTACTTCCACAGCAACAACGCGCACGAAATCGCAAACCATGTGTTCGTGATCACGCAGCTACTGACGGCAACTACCGAGTACATCCAGCAGGCGAGCGACGACGGGTTCACGCTGACCTACTTCATCAACGTCGGTAGAGACTATCCTGGCCGCCTCGCGAAGATCGTCGCTGAGAACGTCGATTTCGACGTCGTCGGGTTCGATGATGTGAAGACCAGATCCGGGATCCGGATCGTCACAATAGAGAAGCGGGGACGCCCGGGATTCGATCTGACCGCGGAAGAGCGCGCCCAGATCGATCGGTTGCACGAGCAGGTCCGGCACTACGGGCGCAAGAACGGGTACGGGCACACCGAGCAGTTCCTGAACGCGCTGCACACAAACTACCTCTACGAGGAGTTGAACAGCAGCTCGGTCCCGATGCGGATTATCCGGCACCTGGACGTCTACGAGCAGACGAGCGTCGCCGAATCGACGCTGATCCGCTTCCAGGACATCACGGCTGAACGGTTCAACGGCAGCGAACGGCTCTCGCGTGAGGAGCTACGGATCGTTGTGTCGACGAAGCACCCGACCAATGCCTTCGTCGAGCGCGTACTCGCGGTGATCAAGGCGTCCGATATCAACCTGCACCGGACCTACTTCGACGTCTTCGCCGGTCGTGACGGATCAACCGCCGTCGGAGTAGTGTCGGCCTACGTCGACGCAACGGTCGACCAGCAAGCCCTGCGCACAGCGCTCGAGGTGATACCAGCCGGGACCGGCCCGGAGGTCGAGAAACAGACACTCGATGAGCTCGAGCGCCTGCTGCGCCGGGTAAGCGATCCCCGCCGCGACGACGACGCACGGTATGCAGCGATCGACGGGCTTCGAACGCTCGCGACCCGGACGACGCTTCGCGACAGCCCGGGGCACGGCAACCTGATGCTGAACGCACTCGCGGAGTTCTTCGAGGTCGCTTCACTCCTGGGGATCGACCGCTCGCCTGCGTGCATGCTCGCGCTTCTGGGCTTCGACGCGTTCGAGGAGTTCTGGGTCAAGCGAGTTCTCAACGGCGAAGTGCGCAACACCGAAGGCTTTCGCACGCGCCACTCGACCTGGCGCGGCACCGCGAAGGGAGGGCTTCGAATCGACAACATCGTCGAGTTTTCTGAGGTGTCGGCGCTCGCATTCCTGATGACGTGGAAGTGTGCCCGCAGCAAGATCCTGTTCGGCGGAGCAAAAGGAGGTCTCAGGCTCAACCCGCGCGACTACCGCGACCACCCGATCGACTTCTTCGATTCGGTCTCGAACCTGGGCCGGTCGCTCTTCCTGGTAACCGGCCCGTTGCAGGACGTTCCGGCGGGCGACGTCGGATGCGGAGAAAAAGAGATCAGCCACATCTTCGAGGGGTTCAAGTCATCGCTGAGCGATCTTGCGAAGCTCGCGTACGGGCTGAAGCAGGGAATCGCGCTGTTCGACAACAAATCCGTATCGCTCGCCGAGGCGCGGCACATCCTTCACGATCAGTTCGACGTTGATCTGGCCGACCGATCAGCGCTTCGCGAGCTCTACGAGAACGAGGAGTATCTCGAATTGGTGGCCGCGGCACAGATCACGGGGAAGACCCGTCGCGGGCTCGACGTTCGCCGCGGCGCGACAGGCCGGGGACTGGTGTACAGCATCCTGGCAACGATCGCGAACGCGAGCCTGCACGACGCGTGGCCGGTCGAACAGCCGATTGATGACGACGCGAAGGAGCTGCTCACGCGAGCGAGCGCGGTGACCGAACAGATGATCCAGCAGCACGGTGGGTTCTCGGGGCTCTCCGACGACGAGTGGTCACGGCTGCAACGCGAGGTGTTCCCACGGCTCTTGTCGGGCAAGCGGGTCGTCGTGCAGGGCGCCGGGAAGGTCGGTGGATCGGCGATGGTGGACCTCGAGGCATTCGGCGCGAAGATCATCGCCGTCGCCGATGGAGCCGGCGCTATCGTAGGCGACGCCGGGCTGGACGTGCGCGAGGTCATCGCGCAGGTCCGAGCGACCGGGTACGCGATCGGCGCGACGGCTCGAGTCGACAGGACCATAGAAGGCGCGTCGAATGGCGCGCAGGTGCTCGAATTGCCGTGCGACATCCTGGTGCTGGCCGCGCTCGAAAACGCAGTCACGGAGCACAATGCGCCGCGGCTGCAGACACGGCTGATCGCGTGCGGGAGTAACGGCCCGCTGACGCCGGCGGCGACGCGAATGATTGGCGCGACCGACACTACTGTGATCTACGACTTCGCGGCGAACGCCGGCGGTGTCATCGCGTCGTACTTCGAGTGGGTCACGAATATCTACGACCGAAAGCGCTACGAGGCGGAGAAGATCCGTGGAGCGTCGTTCGACCCCGAACAGATCGTGCGCTATCTGATGCCCGACTATCGCGACCGGATGCTGGACATCCTGGCCGATCCGTCGACCGCGCGATGGAACGCGCTGATGCGTGACATGATGTTTGCCACGATCAACGAGGACTACGACTACTCGCACCAGCACGGAACGACGCTCCGTCAGGCCGGCTTCGCCGATGCGATGCTCCGCACGCTCGCCGCCGCGATAGCCCGAAGGCCGCAACTGGAACCGGCGACCGATCTGCTACCGGCCGATACCCGTGAGCAGCTCTCGACTTACCGGGAGCATCCCGAGATCAGGCTCTTCAGCGGGGGAGCGTGAGCGATGGAGGATGCGGTCGGGCAGACGCAGATCCAACCAGACTCGATCATCCGCGTTCTCGGGCAGAACAAGGAGGAGCTGTTCAGCGCGATCGCCAAATCGGCAGCGCTACTCATCGAGGGGATCGACCGCGCAACGATCGAAGCGGCACTGTGGGAGCGGGAGAATCTGCTGTCGACGCGGCTCGACGATCACGTCGCGATGCCACACGCGCAGCTTGGGGGTACGACGCGTTCTGCCGTCATTGTCGCGGTTTGCCCCGACGGAATCGTCTACGACGGGAACCTCGCCGGTCCGGTGAACCTGGTGGTGTCGGTGATCGGCGATCCGGCGTCGCACCTGGCCACGCTCAGCCGCGTGGCGCGCGCGCTCAATGCGCCGACGCGACTCGACCGGATCGTCGCGGCAGCCACGCGCGGTGACACAAGCGCCGTACTGTCGCACCTCGCGCACCAGGAGAGCCCGGAAGGGCACGCAGACGGAACCCAGCAGGCGCGATCGACCCGCGTCTGGATGAAGTCGCTCGAACTCGCGCACGCGGTTGGAGCCCGGTGTGTACTGCTGCACGCGTCGGCCTCCCAATCGAAGCGGTTTCAGGTCCCTGACGAGTTCGCTGCCGACGTGTTCGTTATCACACCCGACGACCTCGGAATGCCGCATCAGGCGGCGTACCGCTTCACCGGCGGCGTGTCGATCGCGCTCCTGTACGCGCTGACCGAGAATCGTGTCCGACAGGACGATATCGTAGTCGCGGTGTCGAGTTCCGACCGTTCGGGCCTCCTGGACACGATCCAGGTTACCGACGTATCGGCCGCGTTCAAGCTCTTCTTCTCGGTTTCGCGCGAACTGTCGATGGAGGCGTCGACGCAACGGGTCATGCTCCGCGTTGTGGAACTGGTCGTCGAGATAGCCGACGAAGGCCGGGAGGGAAAGCCGGTCGGAGCGCTCTTTGTGGTTGGCGACACCGACGCGGTGCGGCCGCACTGCCAGCAGATGCTGATGAACCCGTTCAAGGGTTACGACCCGGAACACCGCAACGTGCTGGACCCGGGGCTGACGGAAACGGTGAAGGAGCTCTCACGCATCGATGGTGCGTTTGTGGTCACCGACTCGGGGGTGATCGAGTCGGCGGGCACATATCTGCGCGTCGACGCCGACGTCGAGGATCTCCCATCGGGGCTTGGTGCGCGCCACGCGGCCGCCGCGGCAATCACCGCGGTCAGCGAGGCAGTCGCCATCGCGGTCAGCGAGTCGACGCGACAGGTAAGCATCTTCCGTCACGGCCGTCGCATCCTGGTTCTGTAAGAAGGGGACGCGGTGCACTACCGATCCATCACGCGGGACAACGCGACGCTGCAGATCGTCCGGTCGCTCAAGGACAATCGACAGAAACGCGCCAAGCGAAAGCAGATCTTCGTGGAGGGAGTCGCCCCGCTGACCGCGGCGGTCGGCGCCCGGCTGCGCGCGGACCTGGCCCTGGTGCCGGCCGGACGGCCACGGTCGGGGTGGGCGGACGACACGATCGCGGCGCTCGACCCGCCGGAACTCTACGAGGTCGACGCCGAGCTGTTCGCCGGGCTGTCGGACCGCGAGGACCCATCGCAGTTGATCGCCGTCCTGCAGACGCCCACGCGATCGCTCCCGCGGGTCGCCCCCGACGCGGCGATCGCAATCGTCGACCGGCCGGCGAACCCGGGGAACCTTGGATCGCTCATTCGAAGCGCGAACGGGTTCGGCATCGCATCGGTCGTGTCGACCGGACACGGCGCCGACCTGTACGACCCGGTGACAATCCGCGCGAGTCGCGGCGCGGTGTTTGCGACTCCGGTCGTCCACGAACCGTCGATCAAGGTGCTGCTCGACTGGATCGCCGCTGAACGAGCGCGCCTTCCCCGGCTGCGTCTGATCGGCACCGATTCGACCGGCGCGCTGTCGATCGCGGTCGCCGATCCGCGCCCGCCGATCATCGTCGTGTTTGGAAACGAAGCGACGGGGTTGTCGCAGACGCTCAGCGAAGTCGTCGATGAGATCGTACGGATCGACCTCCGCGGCACAGTCGACTCGCTGAACCTGGCGTGCGCGGCGAGCGTCGTCTTCTACGCGATCACAGGTGCTCGGGCTCCCGGCTGAGACGCTGGAGTCCGCCTTCGGAGGCAGCGACGGGCGTGTCGCGATCGGCGGCGGGCGCTCCATCGGCCGCCGGTCGTGCGATCGCGACGCGGTCGCCCCCGGCGCGCTTTGCCCGGTACATCGCATCGTCGGCGCGGCGCAGCAGGTCGTCAACCGACCGGTCGGCGTCCTCGACCAACGCGACTCCCAGGCTTACAGTGAGCCCGACCCCGTCGAACCGGGTAGACCGTATCGCGACGCGTAGCCGTTCGGTGAGCGTGAGCACCCGATCGGTATCCAGGTCGACGAGTACGATCACGAACTCTTCGC
>SKVA01000011.1 GCA_007129695.1 Spirochaetaceae bacterium
CACCGATGTACTTTTCGACGATGCCGCCGTAGCCGCTGATGATCGTTTCGAACGCGCCAAAGAGCCGGGTCATCAGCGCATCGACCTCTTCGGGGTCCATGCGCTCCGACAGCGCCGTGAAGCCTTTCATGTCCGCGAACAACACCGTCACGTGGCGCCGTTCGCCCGCCTTGAGATTACCCGAGTTCAACCGTCCCCCCTGGGTCTACCGGCTTTCGGCAAAGAGCTCCTGAAGCTGATCTTTGGCCTGCTTGATGACCTCTGCGTACTGCGACCGCAGCCGGTCCATGTTCGCCGACAGCGCCTGCGCAAACTCGGGATCGTTCGACGGGTCGAGCTTCACGGTGCGCCCGGTCTGCTGCGCGATCTGTGCCTCTTTCTGCCGCATCCTCGGCTCGAACTGCTGTCTGAGGCTTTCGATCAGGCGCCCTTTCGTGTCGACGTATTGCTGCAGCAGCTGCGCGACCTGGCCCATCAGATCGGCGACGGTGCGGCGGTCCGAGATCAACAGGTCGAGGCCCCGGGCGACCTTGTCGAGTCGATCGAGCTCCGCGTCCTGGCCCGGGAGCGCAAGATGCGACAGCAGGACCTGGAAACACCCTTCGCGAACCCCGGCCTGTCGCGCACGATCGATATTCTTGATCTCGCGCTTGAGGTCGACCGACGGATCGTCCATGAACTTGCCGGCCAGTTTCATGCCCGCCTGGCGCGCGTCGTGCAGTTCGATTTTGGACTTGTCGCCCTTGACCTCTGCGGTCCGTTCCAGTGCGAGCTCGAGCGCACTCTTGATCTCACCCATATCGCTATCCTAATCGTTTCGCGCTCGCGCTTCAATCGGGGATGATCGTTCGCGACGGGCAGACGATCGCGTCCATCCGTTCGTCGGAGTCGGTGGTCGGGAGCCGGTCAAGAAGCTGTTCGTCGAAGCAGATTCCCACAGCGATGATCCGCCGTCCAAGGAGCGTACGCGCGCCGCGCAGGAAACGGTCGTAATAACCTTTGCCCCGACCGATGCGGTTACCGAACGGGTCGAACGCACGCCCCGGGCACACGACGCACACGACACCGTCCGCCGGGGCGGCCCACGCGGATTGGTCTGCCGTTGGCTCGAGCATCCCCATGCGGTGTCGCGCGAGCGCTGCACTCGCGCGATGGAATACCAGGTCTGATCCATCCACGCGGGGCAGGAAGACCGCGCCGTCTGCGATCAGGTTCGCCGTGTCGACTTCGTCGGGAAGCGAATGGTAGACCAGGCGTTCGGTTGTGCCGGTCCACCAGGTCGACGCGCACAGCGAAGCGATTGCTCGCGTGCTCGCGGCCGCCCGTTCGCTCGCCGGCAATCCGGCAATCCGGGAAGCGACGAGCAATCGTATTTCGTGCTTGGTCGCCGCGCTCATGCGTTTCCTCCAGGCAGCAAGCGGCAAAATAAAGAGCCTGCCCAAAGGCGGCAGGCAAGGGAGAGTGGGATGCACGTGCGACCGAAGACCGGCAATGCCGGACGGCTGAGGGATCGAGCCGACGTGCAGAAACGGAGGGTATCCGTTTCACCGTAAAGGTACCATACCGGCCCAAAATGTCAACCGTGTCATCGGTCTACCGCGCCGAATTCCGTTCCGGCGAAGAAATCGGTGTAGCGCCGGTCGGTACCCTGGATGTGATTCACGACCCAGTCGCGAAGGAAGTCGGCGACGTCCATCGCGATCATCGATCTGCCGGCTGCAAACTCAGTGCGAAGCTCGGTGGCCTGTGCGACCAGTTCGCGATGCGCACGGACGTGTTCGGGAGCATCGGGATAGCCGTATTGCTCGAATGCCGTCTCCTCCGCGTTGAAATGCGAAACGGTGTAAGCGATGAGCTTGTCGAACACATCCGCAATGATCGCGCGTGACTCGCCCGCCTGCATCGCCTCGTAGAGTCGGTTGATCAGGTCGAACAGCCCGCGGTGCTGGTTGTCGAACTCGGGCACGCCGACCGACAGCGCGCTCGTCCACTCGAGCGTCCGGTCCTGCTGGCACCCGGCTACGATCTCGACGAACGACCGCGACAGGTCGAGCAATTCTGCGAATCTCCGCTCGCGCTCAATCCGGCTGTTCTCACCCCGGTCGGCAGCGACTACAGTATCTGCTGCTGCGCGGAGCCGGTCCACGTGCGCACCGATGTCGCGTGCCGCCCGATCTCCGACAACATCGACCGCGCGCTCCCGGACCCAGGCGGTGATCGCCGAATCCGGTGGTATGTCAGCGCGACCCACCGAGTCGGCTTCAGAGTCGACACGGTCCATCCGCTCGCGTATCGCGCCGACCCACGCCATATGCTCGAGCACCAGGTTCGCAAGTTCGAGCCGCCGGATCGCGTGCCGCTCGTGCGTAGTCTCCAAGCCTCCGAACGACGCGAGCAGATCGAGCATCGCCGTCAGTTGCTGGTTGCTCTGAACGCTGAGCCGGGTGATCCGACCTGACGCGGTCGTAACCGCGGCCGCCGACGCGCGTATCGACTGCATGGCGCCGGTCGTTTCGGTCGAAGCGTCGCGGGCGCCCGCAAGGATTGTCGCAACCTCCTGCGCGGCGATCCGCATCTCCTCCGCGTTGTTCAACGATTCGGCGGAGAGCTGTCGGAGGTCGGTGGTTGCCGTCACCACTTCGGTCGTCCCCGCCGCAAGCTCCTCGGTGCTGACGGTAATCTCGCGAAACGCCTGCGACACCGACTGCGTCTCCGTTTCGATCGACCGGAACGCGTCGGCGGCGTCGGTGCCGGCGCGTTGAGCTTCGCCGATCCGTCCGGTCAGTTCCTTGAGCGTGCGCCTGATGTCCGCCGCGTTCTTCGCGGTCGACTCGGCGAGTGAGCGTATTTCGCCGGCGACCACCGCGAAACCGCGCCCGTACGCACCGGCGTGCGCCGCCTCGATCGCCGCGTTCATCGCGAGCAGATTCGTCTGCGCGGCGATCTGGTTGATGATCCCGGTCAAGCTTCCGACGCTCTGCACGCTGTCGGTAACCCCGTGGATCACCCGCTCCACGACCTCTATCTTCTGCGTCCCGTCCCGGGTCAGCGTCGACAGGCGATCGGCCGCGACCGCCTTCGATTGGGCTACTGCCGCAACGCTCTCGATGCTCGCCGACATCTGCTCAACCGCGGCGGCACTCTGATCTACCAGACCATCCTGATTCCGCACGTGTCGCACCAGGCTTTCGACGGCCGCCTGGATCTGCTCCATCGCCGAAGCGCCGTTGGCAACCTGATCGGCGAGCGCTTCGGCCAAGACCGTGGCCCCTGCGGCGTCTCCTGAGATGCGGGCCACCGAACCGAGCGTTTCGCCGATCTGGGCACCCAGCCGTCGGCCAGCGCTTTCGTTCTGAAGCGCGGAGTCTCGCACCGAGCCGATCAGCGCGACCAGTTGTGCCTCCGCGTCGCGTTCTGCCGCCTCAGCATCCGGCCTGCTTCCGCGCTCAAATGCGAGCGCAACGGTCCCGAAGGCTCCCACGACGACGATGACGATCCCTGTGGCCGTCAGTGTCTCAAAAGGTACTGTGCCTGCGATCATCCCAGCGAGCATCAGCAGCGACCCAGTCGCGCAGAGCGCGGCCAGCGCAATACCAGCGAACCGGCGGAGTCGATCGGAGTAATCGTGAGTTCTCATATGCAGCCGATTATACGGGGCTTGCCGCGCGAGCACAATGAAAGAGTCACCGCAGGGCGCCAACGTTCGTCGCTCGGTCAGCCTGCGCACGCAGCCTCTGCGCTACCCGATCCGTCTACCGGCGCGTGCGGGCCGGATTACGCGCAAGCAGGTAAGCGCTTTCGGCCGTTTGCCCCACGATCAGCGCGAGCGCCGCGGCGACCGCTCCGGCGAGCGATACGAGCGCCGAACCGATGAAGACCGCGGTGAAAAGCACGACGGTGTACACGATCGAAGCTTCGGCGAGCACGCGTGTGCGGCCGTTGCCGACGTACCGTGCCCGGGCCCACGCCTTGACCGTCACCAACGCTGGGCCGACCGCGAGCACGTACAGGGGCACGTCGGTCAGTTCCAGGAGCCGCGGCGGCAGGCCGCCGACGGTGCGGAACCACCACACCCCAACCGGCGTGACCGCCGCCAGCGCAAGCGATCCCGACAGCGTTCCTGCGAGCACCGCCGTGAATCGGCGAAGTCGCCGGAGGTTCGCCGGGTTCTGTTTCAGCATCGCGATCGCGCCTTCCTGGTAGCTGAGCGCAAGGCTGTTGAACAGGAAGAGGAAGCCGCTGATCACCGGCCAGACCGCGAGCGACAGCTCCGGCAGTGCGCCGCGCGCCAGACCGAACGTGAGCACCGGATTGGCCATCAGGAAGACCACGGTGGTCAGCGACAGCGGGACGTAGAATCGCGACAGGCTGTGCCACCCCTGGCGCTCTTCGGCCGGTTGCGGCTCACGGAGCGTTGGCAACACGAGCGCGCGATTCAGCAGCCACGCGGTCGCGGCCGCGATGGTCACTCCGGCCGATACCGCGATCGCCCCGAGCATCGCGCCCGAGACGCTCCACCGCGCGTAGCCGATCGCGATAATCGCCGCGACCAGGCCCAGACGCAGTACCATCGAAATCGGGACCACCCAGGTCCGACCGTGTCGGATCAGTACGCCCTGCCAGAAGCGCCGATACCCCACGGCCGCAGAGAACGGTGCCATCACGACGAAGGGCCACCGGCTCGTCTCCAGTACGTCTTCCGGAACGCCCAGAAGGCCGCCTACGATCGCATCGTAGAGTGGTGTCAGCCCTATGAGCAGGTGCAGAGCCGTCAGCGACAGCGCCAGGATGTGCATCAGCCGGAGCAGGAGGTCGTAATCCGCCCGGTGCCCGGTGAGTGCCGTCGCCGCAGACAGCATCTGGAGAACCGGGCTTTCGGCGACGAGCGCTATCGCAAACACCACGCCGAATGCAGCCAGGTTCACCGCGGCGTCGGGCATCCGTGCTATGACCGCCGCCAACGCCGGCTGCTCGACCGCCATCATCAGCCACATGATGCCGAGCGGGATCCAGAAAACGAAGATCTGACCGTACGACAGCGGCGGACGGTCGGCGTGAGCGGGCATCCCCGTAAGCTACCGGGCCCGAGGCCGATCACCAATACCCGCCCCGCCGATCCGATGGTGTACGAAGCCGGGCCGGGCCGGTATGCTGGGCGGCAAGGGGTCACGATGAAGTTGAGCGAGAAGGTTGCAGTGGTGACCGGTGGCGCCGGAGGCATCGGGCGCGCCACCGCCGCGCGTCTGATCGCGAAGGGGTGCTCGGTCGAACTGTGGGACCGCGATCGATCCTTGCTCGACGACGCGATCGCGGCGCTCGCGGCCGACGGCGCGCGTTGTAGAGGCCGGGTCGTAGACGTGACCGACTCAGACGCGGTCGCGCTCGCCGCGGCCGACGCGATCGTGTCGTGGGGCAGCGTGGACATCGTTATCAACAACGCGGGTCACTTCGCGACCGGAGCCCTCCTGGATCAGCCGGTAGACACCTGGAAGACCACGATCGACGTCAATCTGACCGCGGTCGTCGCGGTGACCCACGCGTTTCTCCCGCATCTCTACGATCGTGGCGACGGCCACGTCGTGAACATCAGCTCCGCATCGAGCCTCGTCGGCGTGTCTGGCCTGGCCGTCTACTCGGCTACCAAATGGGCGGTCTGGGGTCTGACCGAGGCCCTGCGCCACGAATCCCTGAACCTGGGTCACAGAGCCGTGCGTTTCTCATCGGTGCACCCGAACTACATCGCGACCGGGATGTTCGAAGGCGCCCGCGTGCCGGGGCTCGGAGGGCTTGTGTTCCCCAGGCTGTCGTCGCACGACGTGGTCGCGAAGGCGATCGTCGAAGGAACGCTCATTCGCGGCCGACGAACGCCCAAGCGCCCGCGGTCGCTCCGGCTCGCTCTTCTGCTCCGCGGCGTCCTGCCCGACGCGTGGTTTTCGGCCGTTGCGCGGTGGCTTGGTGTGCATGCGAGTATGAACGGCTGGCGCGGGGCCGGAGGCAGCCATGAGTGACCGAAACGAACGACCGATGATCGTGAACCCGGCGACCGGCGCTGCCGTCGCAGAGATCGCAGCGCACACCGCAGAGCAGGTCGTCGAAGCAGCCGAGCGTGCGCGCGACGCGCAACGGGAATGGTCCGCGACGTCGGTGTCGCACCGGGCGCGGATCATCCGGCGCGTCCGCCGCTACGTAGCAGATCATGCCGATCGGCTAGCGACGATCATCAGCGAGTGCACGGGCAAGCCGCGAATCGATGCGCTCGCGACCGAGGTGCTACCCGCCGCGGTGATGGCCGACTACTACGCGCGGATCGCGCCGCGCGTGCTGCGCCCCCACCGGATCCCGGGCAGCTCGCTCCTGTTCTTCGACAAGGCGAGTGCGCTCCACCGCGAACCGTTCGGTGTGGTCGGGATCATCAGCCCGTGGAACTATCCTCTGGGCATTCCGCTCCATGAGGTGATCACCGGGCTGCTGTGCGGGAACGCGGTGCTGCTGAAGGTGGCGACGCAGGCACAGCCGGTCGGCGATGCGATCGCCGCGATGTTCGCCGCGTGCGGGCTCCCGGAGGGGCTGCTCCACGTCGTGCACGTGCCGGGCAGGATCGCCGGGGAGGCGCTCCTGGATGCGGGCGTCGCGAAGCTCTTCTTTACCGGATCCACACGGGTTGGTCGCGAACTCTCGCGCAAGGCGGGCGAACGGCTTGTACCGGTCAGCCTCGAGCTTGGCGGTAACGACGCGATGCTCGTGCTTCCCGGCGCCGACCTCCTTCGCGCGGCCGCTTGCGCGGTGTGGGCCGGCATGTCCAACACCGGTCAGTCATGCGGCGGCGCTGAACGCATCTACGTCGCAGAGTCGGTCCACGACGAGTTCGTCGCGACGCTCGCACCGATGGTCGCGCGGCTACGCGTCGGCGCCGACGTCGACCACCGCGTGGACGTAGGATCGCTGACCACTCGTGGGCAGCTCGATACCGTCACCGCGCACGTTCGCGACGCGCGTGAGCGGGGCGCGATCGAGGTTGCCTCATCGCCGCCGCCGGACGCCCGCGGGTCGGGCTACTTCCACCCGGCGCTCGTGCTCGAGCTGTCGGACGACGACGCGTCGCTCCTCTGCGACGAAACGTTCGGCCCGGTCATCGCGCTTCGGCGCGTTCGCGACGTCGATGAGGCGGTGCGTTGGGCGAACGCGTCGTCGTTCGGCCTGTCGGCGTCGGTCTGGACGAAGGACAGGAGGCTCGCAGCGGCCGTGGCCGCGCGTCTGGAGGCGGGTACGGTGACGATCAACGACCATCTGATGTCGCACGGCATGCCCGAAACTCCGTGGGGCGGCGTGAAGGAGTCGGGGATAGGACGGTCGCACTCCGAACTCGGCTTTCACGAGATGACGCAACCGAAGGTCGTCGTGCGTGAGCGGTTTGGCTTCATTCGCAAGAACATGTGGTGGCAGCCGTATTCGCCGGAGGTCTACCGTGGTCTGTCGGGAGCGCTGACCGCCTTCTACGGGCGCGGCATCGGCTCACGCGTTCGCGGTATTGCGCGGACCGTTCGGCTGTTCATCAGGCGCGCGCGCGGGCTCGA